>NZ_JBVIGX010000008.1:125235-315194 GCF_055570595.1 Streptomyces sp. NPDC031132 | reverse complement strand
AGGAGCGCCCTTGACGGCCCGGACCGCACCGGAAGGACAGTGGACTGACGGGACGCCCCCGGACACACACCGACGCCGAGTACGCGGACCCCGCCCCCGACATCCCGCCAGACACTCCCGACCCCGAGTACACGGACCCCGCCCCTGGCCCCCCGACCGACCCTCCCGACACCGGGTACACAGCCCCCGCCGCCCACACCCCCCGATTCGCTCCCCCGACGCCAAGCACGCAGCCCCACCCCCGCACCCCGCCCAGCCTCCAACCCCCGACCCCCCGCGCAGCGCCCCCGCCACCCCCGCCCCGCCCGAATGCGGGACACGTCCCGCGGGGTTCGGCACACTGCCCGCATGGGCCTTCTCTGCGCCGCCTGCGCATCCCTCGTCGTCTGGATCTGGCTCACGTTCGCCCAGGGCATGTTCTGGCGGACCGACGTGCGGCTCCCGCCGCGCAGTGCCCCCGCCCGCTGGCCCTCCGTCGCCATCGTCGTCCCGGCCCGGGACGAGGCCGGGGTGCTGCCCTGCAGCCTGCCCTCGCTCCTCGCCCAGGACTATCCCGGCGAAGCCGAGGTCATCCTGGTCGACGACGGGAGTACCGACGGCACCGGCGCCCTCGCCCTGCGGCTGGCCCGGGAGCAGCCCGGGCTGCCCCTCACCGTGGTCTCCCCCGGCGAGCCGGAACCCGGCTGGACCGGGAAGCTGTGGGCGCTGCGGCACGGCATCGCGCTCGCCCGGACCGCCCATGCCACCGAACCCGAGTACCTGCTCCTCACCGACGCCGACATCGCGCACGAGCCCGACAGCCTGCGCGAGCTGGTCGCGGCCGCGACGACCGCCGAGCTCGACCTCGTCTCGCTGATGGCCCGCCTCCGCGTGGTCAGCCTCTGGGAGCGGCTGGTCGTACCGGCCTTCGTCTACTTCTTCGCCCAGCTCTACCCCTTCCGCCGGATCAACCGCCCGGCCGGCCGGACCGCCGCCGCGGCCGGCGGCTGCGTCCTGCTGCGCACCGAGGCCGCCGTACGGGCGGGCGTGCCGGAGTCGATCCGCCAGGCCGTCATCGACGACGTCTCCCTCGCCCGTGCCGTGCGGCGCTCGGGCGGCCGGATCTGGCTGGGGCTCGCGGAGCGGGTGGACAGCGTGCGCCCGTACCCCGCGCTCGCGGACCTGTGGCGGATGATCTCGCGCAGTGCGTACGCGCAACTGCGCCACCGGCCGCTGCTGCTGGCCGGGACGGTGGCCGGGCTCGCGCTCGTCTACCTCGTCCCCCCGGCGGCCTTCCTCGCGGGTCTGGCCACCGGGCAGGTCGCCACCGCGTGGGCCGGCGCCCTCGCCTGGCTCCTGATGGCCGGCACCTATCTGCCGATGCTGCGCTACTACCGCCAGCCGGCCGTGCTGGCTCCGCTGCTTCCACTCACGGCCCTCCTGTACCTCCTGATGACCGTCGACTCGGCCGTCCAGCACTACCGGGGCCGTGGAGCGGCGTGGAAGGGCCGTACCTATGCCCGCCCGAGTGATGCCTGAAACGGCGAACTGCCGTCCGTACCGATGTCATCCCAGGTCACCGAATTGTGACGCTGCGTCAGCAACAAGTCGGTGCAACACCCAACCGGTGAGTACGAGTAGGAACAACCCGGGGCGGAAGTGGCGAAACGTGCACATGAACGAGAAGTGAAGGGTGTGGCTCTGACCTGGGAATATGCAGGTCAGGGCGGCGTTCGTCACACCTCGCTATGGACCCGGTGAAGTCGTGGGCTTAACTTAGGTCCCATGACCTCCCCCCGCTCCACTTATGGCGGCGGTTACTACTCCGCGCCCTCCTTCCCGGACACCCCCATCTACGACTCCCTCGTCGCCGAACGCGGCACCCCGCAGATCGCCCCGATCCGCGTTCCGGCCGCGTACGACTCCCCGAGCGCCGGCTATTCGAGCGGTGGGTACCTCCCGGCCCTCGCCTCGTCCATGCCCGCGCTGCCCCCGGCCATGCCCCAGCAGCAGCAAGCTCCTGCGTACGGGTACCCGTACCAGCAGCAGGCGGCGCCCGCGCCGATGCCGCTGCAGAACGCGCCGGCTCCGTACATCCCGCAGCAGCAGCCCGCCGTGGCCCGCGCGGGCTACATGCAGCAGGCGCAGCAGCAGCCGCGACCGGTGGCCACGGGCACCGGGTACGAGGCGATGCGTCCGGCCGCACCGCGCCCGATGCAGGTTCCGGTTCCGGCTCCGGTCCCGGCCGCCTCGTACGAGGACCCGTACGGCCGCCCGTACCAGGGGCGTGGCTACTGACGGGCCCGCCGGCACTCGCCGGGGCGTGCGTGGGAGCTCCTGGCAGGATGCTCCCATGGCGAATTTGTATGTCCAGGCGCTCCACGTCCATCCCGTCAAGTCGGTAGCGGGGACAGCTCCCGACGAGGTGGTCGTGGAGCCCTGGGGTCTGTCCGGGGACCGGCGGTGGGCGCCCGTCGACACCGAGGGAACGGTCATCACCCAACGCCAGCAGCCCCGGCTGGCGTTGGCCGCGGCGCGTCCGCTGGAGGGCGGCGCCGTCGCGCTGTCGGCGCCGGGTATGGCCGAGCTGGTCGTACAGGTGCCGGAGCCGGGTCCGCTGGAGCCGGTGGTGCTGTTCGGCAAGAAGGTCGAGACCGTGCTCGCCGCGAGCGCCGCTGCCGACTGGTTCAGCGCCTACCTGGGGGTGCCGGCGCGGCTGGTGCACATGGACGACCCTGCCGTGCGGCGGCCCGTCGACCCGGAGTACGCGCTGCCGGGCGAGACGGTGAGCCTCGCCGACGGCTATCCGGTGCTGCTCGTGACCCTCGCGTCGCTGGACGCGCTCAACTCGCTGATCGCGCAGGGGGACCATCCCGAGGAGGGTCCGCTGCCGATGGACCGCTTCCGTCCGAGTGTGGTGGTCGCCGGCGCCGAGGCGTGGGCGGAGGACGGATGGCGGCGCATCGCGATCGGCGACGCCGTCTTCCGCGGGGTCCGGGAGTGCGGGCGGTGCATCGTCACGACCACCGACCAGGCGACGGCGGAGCGCGGCAAGGAGCCGCTCAAGACGCTGGCCCGGCATCGGCGGATCGGCAAGTCGCTGGCCTTCGGGCGGCAGCTGGTTCCGGTGCGGGTGGGCACGGTGCGGGTGGGCGACGAGGTCCGCGTCTTGGAGTGAGCGTGCGGCAACCCTTCGGAATGACACCTTCGAGGGGCTCTGGGGGAACGCTGGAACCAAGCACCGTGGGCGGGCCGTTGGTGCATTCGACAGGTGTGGCGGGAAGGTGCGGGAGTTCGGCTTCGGCTTCCGTGACTTCGTGTACCGGATCGGGTGACACGACTGCCGCGCGTCCCGGAATGCGCGTTGCCGGGGCATGCGGGAGGCTTGGACCGCAGGCAGACGGAGGCAAGGGGGTGCCGGACCGTGTGGACAGCCATGGGTGTGTGGCGTTGGCGGCGCAATCCTCTGCGCAGGCCGACGGATCTCTTCGAGGCGTGGGTGGCGTTCGCCGCTCTGGTGTGCGTCCTGCTGGTGGCTCCGGCCTTCGGCACGGTCGCGGGCTTGGAGGTGGACGGCACGCTGCAGCGGGCCGCGCGCGAACAGCGGCAGGAGCGGTACCTCGTCCCGGCGGTGGTGGTCCGGCCGGCCGCCGAGCCGGCCGCGGGCGCAGGGGCGAACGCCGATCCGTCGGCGCAGCAGCAGTCCCCGCAGCGCACGCAGATCGTGGCGTCGTGGACGGCGCCCGACGGCAGCAGACACCAAGGCACGGTGCCGGCCGCGGAGGAACCGCCGCAGTCCGGGGACCGGTTCCGGATATGGACCGATACGCAGGGCCGGCTCGTGGGGCGTCCCCTCGACGCGTCCTCGGCGAGTGCCCACGCGGCGGTGGTGGGCCTGGCCGCCGCTCTCGGCATGGCCGCGCTGGTCGAGACGGTCCGCCGGCTCGTCGTACGAAGGCTCATGCATCGGCGGTACATCCGTCTGGACCGCGCCTGGGCGGCGGCGGGACCGGACTGGGGCCGGGCGGGCGCGGGCAGCTGACCTGGCATCTCACCGGCTCCGCGCGCGCTACGGTGGAGCGGCCGGAGTCGGTCACCGCCACGGTGGTGGGCGGCAGCGGCGGTCTCAGTCGCTTCGACAGCGCGAGTACGAGGGCGGGGGCACGACAGCACCATGGCACAGGGCACGGTCCAGGTGACGCACGGCGGGTCTTCGCGGTGGCGGCGCCGCTCCGGTGAGTATCCGACGCTGGCCGCCGCGCTCGCCGTCGCGGGTGACGGGGACGTGCTGTCCATCGCCGCCGGGACCTACCGGGAGAACCTGGTGCTCGACCATGCCGTCACCCTGCGCGGTCCGGAGGGCTCGGTGGGGTCGGTGCGGATCGCCCCGCTCGACGGGGTCGCGCTGACGGTGCGCGCCTCGGCCGTGGTCCAGGACCTGCACCTGGAGGGGCAGGACCGGGCGGCGCCCGCCCTGCTCGTCGAGGAGGGCTCCCCCGAGCTCACCGATCTGCGGGTGAGCACCCGGTCGGCGGCCGGCATCGAGGTGCGCGGCGGGGCCCGCCCCATGGTGCGGCGGTGCACGGTGGAGAATCCGACGGGCGTCGGGATCGCCGTACTGGACGGTGGCGGCGGGGTGTTCGAGGAGTGCGAGGTGGTGGCCGCCGGGCAGGCGGGAGTCTCGGTCCGCGGCGGCGGGCATCCGCGTCTGGAGCGCTGCCGGATCCACCATGCGTCGGGCGCGGGCATCGCGGTCACCGGCGAGGGTTCGGGCCTGGAGGCGCTGGGCTGCGAGGTGTACGAGATCAAGGGCACCGGTGTGCAGATCGCCGCGCGCGCGGCGGCCCGGCTCACCGACTGCGCGGTGCACCGCACCTCGACGGACGGGGTCACCCTCGACACGGACGCGGTGCTCACCCTCGCCGGCTGCGACATCCACGACATCCCGGAGAACGCGGTGGACCTGCGCTCCCGTTCGGTGTTGACGCTGAGCCGCACCACCGTCCGCCGGTTCGGCCGCAACGGTCTGTCGGTGTGGGATCCGGGTACCCGGGTGGATGCCGAGTCCTGCGAGATCCACGACAGCACGGGCGACTATCCGGCGGTGTGGATCAGCGACGGGGCCACCGCGTCGCTGCACTCGTGCCGGGTGCACGACGTGCCGGACGCGGTGTTCGTGCTGGACCGGGGCTCGCGTGCCGACGTCGTGGACAGCGACCTGTCCCAGGTGCGCAACACGGCCGTCTCGGTGAGTGACGGGGCGACCGCTCAGGTCGACGACTGCCGGATCCGGGAGGCGGCGACCGGGGCCTGGTTCCGCGACCACGGCAGCGGCGGCAGCCTCGCCAACTGCACGATCGACGCGGTCCAGACGGGGGTGATCGTCACCAAGGGCGCCGATCCCGCGCTGGAGCGGTGCACGGTGAGCTCCCCGTCCGAGGCGGGGTTCTACGTGTCGGCGGGCGGGCGCGGAAGCTTCGATTCCTGCCGGGTGACGGGCAGCTCCGGCTTCGGCTTCCACATCATCGACGGCTGCCGCACCACGCTGACGCGCTGCCACACCGAGCGCTGCGCGCGCGGGGGTTACGAGTTCTCGGAGGACGGCCCGCTCGCCGAGGAGTGCACGAGCGACGAGTCCGGGTCGCGGCTCGCCGCCCAGTCGGCCGCAGCCGGGGCTCTCACCGGTGAGCGCGCGGGCAACCGTACGGTCGGCGCGGTCCAGAGTCCTGCCGTGCAGGCGGCGCAGCTGCCCGCTCCGCGCCCGGTGGAGGAGGCGGACCGGGGGTCGGCGGCGGCGCGCGGCTCCGGCGAGGTGCTGGGCCAGCTCGACGCGCTGGTGGGCCTGGAGAGCGTCAAGCGCGAGGTGCGGGCGCTCACCGACATGATCGAGGTGGGCCGGCGGCGGCGGCAGGCGGGCCTCAAGGCCGCCTCGGTGCGCCGCCATCTGGTGTTCACCGGCTCCCCCGGCACCGGCAAGACGACGGTGGCCCGGCTGTACGGGGAGATCCTCGCCTCCCTCGGGGTCCTGGAGCGCGGGCACCTGGTCGAGGTGTCCCGCGTGGACCTGGTCGGCGAGCACATCGGCTCCACGGCGATCCGTACGCAGGAGGCCTTCGAGCGGGCGCGCGGCGGGGTGCTGTTCATCGACGAGGCGTACGCGCTGGCGCCGGAGGACTCGGGCCGGGACTTCGGGCGCGAGGCGATCGACACCCTCGTGAAGCTGATGGAGGACCACCGGGACGCGGTCGTGGTGATCGTCGCCGGGTACACGGCGGAGATGGACCGCTTCCTGACCGTCAACCCGGGTGTGGCCTCGCGGTTCTCCCGGACCATCACCTTCGGCGACTACGGGCCGCAGGAGCTGCTGCGGATCGTGGAGCAGCAGGCGGAGGAGCACGAGTACCGGCTCGGCGAGGGCACCACCAAGGCGCTGCTCGCGTACTTCACGGAGCTGCCGAAGGGCCCGGCGTTCGGCAACGGCCGTACGGCCCGGCAGACCTTCGAGTCGATGGTGGAGCGGCATGCGGGCCGGGTGGCGCAGCTGTCGGATCCGGGCACGGACGAGCTCACCCTGCTGTTTCCGGAGGATCTTCCGGCTCTGCCGGCGCTGCCGGCTCCTTGCTGACCCTGGGGGCCGGCACGGCTGGTGTGGCGGGTGCGGCCGGGGTGTCGCCCCCCGCGGTGGGCGCTGCCGGTGCGGTCGGCCGGGCGCGGCGGGCGCGGCGGGCGGGTCCCGCCAACCGGGCGAGGAGGGCGTCGCGTTCGGCGGCGAAGGCGGGATCGGCCTGGTAGTCGAAGTGGCCGAGGATCGGCGCGGGCAGCGGGTGGCGGGCGCTGCGCCCGTAGGCGAGCGGATCGGCGAGCGGGCCCCGGTCCACGGAGTCGGCCGGAGCGGCCGGGCGTGCCGGGACCGCCGGACCGTCCGGGCCCGGGGTGTCGCGGGCGGCGGCGAGGACCGGGCCGCCGATGGGGTCGGTGGCGCGCCAGAGGTTGCGCCAGCAGTCGACGTCGCCGTGCAGCGCGCGGAGCGGGCCGGGGCCGAAGTAGGCCGGGAACCAGCGTCCGTAGAGCCGCCGGAGCGGGGAGCCGTACGTGAGCAGGGCGACCCGGCGGCGGACCTGCGGTGGCAGTTGCCAGACGGCGGCCGCCGCGAGGACGCTGCCCTGGGAGTGACCGGAGATCACCAGGCGGCCGCCGGTACGGCCGGTCCAGCCGGTCATCCGCCAGGTCAGGTCGGGGACGGCGCGCTCGGCGTAGCAGGGCGGTGCGAACGGGTGGGCGGCGCGCGGCCAGAAGGTGCCGACGTCCCACAGCACGCCGATGGTGCGGCGGGCGGCGGGGTCCCGGTAGGCGCGGCGGCCCCAGGTGACGAACAGGACGAAGCCGAGGCCGATCAGCCAGGAACCGGCGTCCTGCGCGGCGCGGGCGGCGGTCTCCAGCAGCGGGTGGGCGCCGCGGGCGGCCTCGCCCGGGACCCGGCCGCTGATCCAGGCTCCGGCGAGGGCGCCCGCGCCGAGCAGCAGGGTGATCCCGGAGACGGCGGCCACGAACCAGGGCGCGGAGTCGGTGAGCGCGGCGGCGGCCCGGACCCCGGCGATCCGGCGGCTTCGGTCCTCGTCGGGCGGCTCCCCCGGGTATTCGGCGGCCACCCCGGCGGCGATCCTGCGCCGGGCGCGGATCCCGCGTACGGCGAACCAGGCGGCGACCAGGGCCAGTACGAGGAGCAGCGGGGGCAGTACGGCGGCCTGCCAGGACAGCAGCACGGGCGGCGCGGGCGGCGGGGCCCCGGCCGGTCCGGGGGCTCCCGCTGCGTCCAGCCAGTCGGCGACCCGCTGGGCGACGCCGCCGGACATGACCCCGCCGAGGGCGCAGCCGAGCATGGCGATGGCGGGGCCGCCGAGGCCGTACAGGGCGGTCGCCGGGTCGGGGGCCAGCCGGTACAGGCGGACGGCGACGGCGGCGAGGAGCAGGACGCAGCAGCCCTGGCCGAGCATGAGCGCGCCGAAGGCGAAGTCGCCGGGGAGCCGCCCGGCGGAGGTCCACCCGGGGCGCGACCAGCCGGCGTACAGCAGGGCGGCGGCGAGCAGCGCGAGGGCGGAGCCGGGCAGCAGGGTGACGGCGGCCCGGTCGAGGCGGTGGTCGGCGCGGACCTCGGTGCGGCCGCGCCGGCAGACGACCCAGGCGACGGCGACGGCCCCGGCCGCGAGCAGCACCTCCACGGCCCAGCCGAGGGCGTCGAGCACGGGGGTGCCGGCGCGGCGGTCGTAGCGGGCGGCGGGTACGGCGACGGCGGCCGCGACGGTGAGCAGCCCGGCGGCGGTGTGTGCGGCGCGCAGCCGGGCCACGATGCGCCGCCCGTACCAGAATCCGGGCCGGCCGAGGGCGGGCGCACTGCCGGCGGCGACCGGGGGGACTGCGGTGCCCGCGGGCGGCGGTTGGGACTCGTACGCGCTCCACGTGCGGTTCGACAGGAACCACAGCAGCCCGGTCAGCGCGGCCGGGACCAGCGCGCCGAGGACGAGCCGCCGCCCGGGCTGGCCCCACCAGCCGCCGGGTTCGAGGAACCCGAGCCAGGAACGGGAGCCGGTGCAGTGGGTGGAGCCCGCGCACTGCCAGGCGAGGAGGTCGAGCGAGACCTCGCAGGCGGCCGCGATCAGCAGCAGGGTGAGGCTGAGGGCGAGGACCCGTACGAGGACGCCGTACGTCCGCACCGCGCGCGGCGCCGGACCGGTGGCGGGCGCGGCCGGCCGGGCCCAGTGGGCGAGGTTGACCACCATGAAGGGCAGGAGCAGCAGCCACAGGGCGCGGGCGCCGTTGCCGGAGGTGAGCCGGGACCAGCAGTAGGCCTCTACCACGGGCCGGCCGGCGTACCACTCGGGGTGGTCCTCGGCGTCGGCGTCCGCGGCGCGGCGGAACACGGCGGCCGTCGCGTCCCCGGTGATACGGACGGTGCGCGGGTCGCCGAGCAGCTCGTCGGGAGGTGCGCCGTGGACTCCGTGCACGCGGAGTTCGAGGGCCAGGGGCCGTGGGGGTGTGAGGAGTTCGAGGGCCAGGGGATGCGGGGGCTTGGGGGTGTCCGGCACGGCGGCCTCCGCTAGCGGGGCGGGATCAGCGCACCTCCAGCATCCCGCGCAGCACGCCCCGTGCCTAGGCCCCCTTCCGGGCGATCCTCCGGACCGGGCCTGCCGCCGAGCGGCCGCGGAGACGGGCCGCAGCGGACATCTGACGGGGCGCCAGCTATGGTACGCGCACCACACCCGCACGCACGTTCCAGTGCACGCCCCCAGGAGGCACCTCATGGCACGCCGACTCCGCCCGGTGGGGCTGGACTTCATCGAGGACGCCCCGGTCCGCCTGAGCTTCGCCGCGCGTACGACGGCGACGCCCGAGGCCGTGTACCGCGCGCTGGCCGAGGAGGTCGAGGGCTGGCCGCGGTGGTTCAAGGCAGTGACCCTGGCCCGGCCGACCCACGGGGGTGCGGGCCGGGAGGTTCGGCTGGTGGGCGGGACCCGTTTCCAGGAGACGATCATGGCGGCGGATCCGGAACGGCGCTACGCGTACCGGGTCGACGAGACCAACGCCCCCGGGGTCCGGGCCCTGTTGGAGGAGTGGCGGCTCGGCCCCGCCGAGTCGGGCTCCGGCACCCTGGTCCGCTGGACCTTCGCCGCCGACGGCCCGGCGCTCTTCCGGCTCGCCCTCACCGGTGCACGTCCGGGCCTGGGCCACTCGTTCCGCTCGGCGGTCCGGGCCCTGGACGCCCGCCTGTCGTCGCACCGCCCGACCGGCGGCGCGTGACGCACCGCTCGAGCACGGCGCGCCGGTGGAGCACGCCGCGCCGCCGGCGCGGGCGCCGGGCCACCCCCGCCGGTCAGGCCGTCGGCTCGCGCCAGACGCCCGTGGCCAACAGGGTCTCGAGCGTCTCCGTGTACGGGGCGATGTCCAGGCCCTGCGAGGCCAGCCACTCGTCCGAGTAGTACTTGTCCAGGTAGCGGTCGCCCGGGTCGCACAGCAGTGTGACCACGCTGCCCGTACGCCCCTCGGCCACCATCTCGGAGATGATCTTCAGCGCGCTCCACACGCCGGTCCCCGTCGAGCCGCCCGCCTTGCGCCCGATGGCCTGTTCCAGCGCCCGGCACGCGGCGACGCTCGCCGCGTCCGGCACCTTCATCATCCGGTCGATGGCGCCCGGCACGAAGCTCGGCTCCATCCGCGGCCGGCCGATGCCCTCGATGCGCGAGCCGCAATCGCTGCTCGCGTGCGGGTCGTTGTTGGTCCAGCCGTCGAAGAAGCAGGAGTTCTCCGGGTCCGGGACGCAGACGCGGGTGTCGTGCTGCATGTAGTGCACGTAGCGCGCGATGGTCGCGGAGGTGCCGCCGGTGCCTGCGGTCGCCACGATCCACGCGGGCTCGGGGTAACGCTCCAACCGCAGCTGCTGGTACATCGATTCTGCAATGTTGTTGTTGCCGCGCCAGTCCGTCGCCCGTTCCGCATACGTGAACTGGTCCATGTAGTGGCCGCCCGTTCGGGCGGCGAGCTCCGCCGACTCCTCGTACATCTTCATCGAGTCGTCCACGAAGTGGCATTCCCCGCCGTGGAATTCGATGAGGCGGCACTTCTCCGGGCTCGTCGTGCGGGGCATGACGGCGATGAACGGAACGCCGATGAGCTTGGCGAAGTACGCCTCCGAGACGGCCGTCGAGCCGGACGAGGCCTCGATGACCGGCCGGCCGGGGCGGATCCAGCCGTTGCAGAGCGCGTAGAGGAACAGCGAGCGCGCGAGGCGGTGCTTGAGGGAGCCCGTCGGGTGCGTGGACTCGTCCTTGAGGTAGAGGTCGATGCCCCATTCCTCGGGGAGCGGGAAGCGCAGCAGGTGGGTGTCGGCGGAGCGGTTGGCGTCGGCCTGGACCTTGCGGACGGCTTCCTTCAGCCAGGCGCGGTAGTCCGCGTCGCTACGGTCGACGTCGATCGTCGTAGCCGTCGTACCGGAGGTACGGGTGGTGCTCATGCGCCTTGCTCCTTCGTGCGTTTCTTCGCCCCCTGCTTTCGCAATGTACCTCCCTCACCTGCGCAAACAGTCCCTTTGGGTATCTATGCGGATCGCTTTCGATCGCGTTCGGTTGCATACACGGGCACCGTGGGTGACCCTGGTGGAGCATTACTGAGGGTGCAGCACCCGTAACACTCATGTCGGGGAGTCGCAGCCGTGATCAGTCATTCCCGCAGGCACTGCGTCGTGGAACTGCAGGCCTTGCCGTCCCGGATCGGGCAGATCCGAAGGATCGTTTCAGCGCAACTGCGCCACTGGCAGCTCGATCCGCTCATAGACCGGGCTGCGCTCGGCGTGACGGAACTGCTCAGCAACGTCCACCGCCATGCGCAGCCGGACAAGACGTGCACGGTCGAGATCGAGCTGCGGCTGGGGCGGCTCACGGTCTCGGTGTACGACAGCGATCCGCGGCTTCCCGTCCTGCGGGAGGCGGCCGCGGACGCCCTGGAGACCTGCGGGCGCGGGCTCGCGCTGGTCGCGGCGGTCAGCGAGGCCTGGGGCGCACGGAACCAGGCCGACGGCCCGGGCAAGGTGGTGTGGTTCTCGCTCCGCGCCGCCCCGGCGGCATCGGCGCAGCAGCGTCCGATCGGAAACGGATCCAAGCCCGTACGAGAGCCCGTGCCGGCGGTGGTCGTCGCCGTGGACCCGGGCGCCGTCCCGACGGTCATGCCGGTGGCGGCGTCGGTCGGCGCCAGGCCCGGGTGAGGGTTCCGCCGCCCCGTCCCGCGCCACGGCAGCACCAGCGCTGCCAGGGCGTCGGCGGGCCGCTCGCCGACCCGGCGGCGAGCCGCCCGGCCGGGACGCCGTAGGGGTGTCCGCTAAGCCGCGGCCCCCAGGGTCCCCAGCGGGTCGTCCAGCACCGGCTGCCAGGCCAGTTCCGCCGCCCCGACCAGGCTGTTGTGGTCCAGGGTGCACGGCAGGATCGGTACTCCCCCGCTGCGCCCCCACAGGCTGCGGTCCGCGACCACCGCGCGCAGCCGCTCCGGGTCCGCGTGGAGCAGCTCCCGGTGCAGGCCGCCCAGGATGATCCGGTCCGGGTTCAGGATGTTCACGAGCCCCGCGAGGCCGAGGCCCAGCCGGTCGATGAGCTCTTCGGCGGCCGCCCGGACCGCCGGCTCCGCGTACTCCTCGCGCAGCAGGTCGCGGGCCTGCTGGAGCAGCGACACCTCCGGGCCGGGGGTGCGGCCCGCCGCGGTCAGGAAGGCCAGCGGGTCCGCCTCGACGTCCAGGCAGCCGCGGCCGCCGCAGTGGCAGGGCCGCCCCTCCGGGTTCACGGTGAGGTGGCCGACCTCGAGGGCCAGGCCCGAACTCCCGCTGTGCAGGCGGCCGTCCAGCACCAGCGCGCCGCCCACCCCGCGGTGGCCCGTGGCCACGCACAGCAGGTGCTGGGCGCTGCGGCCCGCGCCGTGCCGGTGCTCGGCGAGCGCGGCCAGGTTGACGTCGTTCCCGGTCAGCGCCGGGCCGTCGATCCCGGCCGCCTTCACGCACTGCGCGAACACGGCCCGAACGGGAGATCCGGCCGGCCAGGCCAGGTGCAGGGGGTTGAGCGCCGTACCGTCCGGCTCCGCGACCGCCGACGGGACCGCGAGGCCCGCACCGATGCAGCGGCGGCCGGTCTCGGCGAGGAGGGCCGCGCCCGCCTCGACGACGGCGCCCAGCACCTGCGCCGGGTCCGCGGAGACGGTGACCTTGCCCGGGGCGGTGGCCACGATCCGGCCGCCGAGGCCGACCAGTGCGGCCCGGAACCCGTCAGGGTGCACCTGGGCGGCCAGCGCCACGGGGCCGTTCTCGTCGATGGAGAGCCGGTGCGAGGGGCGGCCCTGGGTGCCGCCTGCGCCGCCCGGGCGGGAGTCCACGCGGATCAGGCCGAGCGCCTCCAGCTCGGCGGCGACGGCCCCGGCGGTGGCGCGGGTGACCCCGAGCTCGGCCGTCAGGACGGCGCGGGTCGGGGCCCGGCCCGTGTGGACGAGCTCCAGCGCAGGGCCGAGGGCGCCGCGGCCCCGCTCCAGCTTGGTCCTCTCCCCCACCCGCGGCGGGGCCCCGTTGCCGTTCATGACAGCGATCCTCGCATGATCGGCGGCGTGCCCGGCGCCGCGGTCAGTCGGGGGGTGTCCCCAGCCCGCCGACCCGGAGGGTGATGTTGAGCCGCCCGGTCAGCCCCAACCAGGGCGGGGCCGTGCCGGGCAGGACCTTCGGCACCCCGTGATAGGCCAGCCGGGACGGCCCGCCGAAGACGAACAGATCGCCGCTGCGCAGCGGCACGTCCTGGTACGGGCGCCCGCGGGAGGCGGTGTTGCCGAAGCGGAAGACGCACGTATCGCCGAGGCTCAGGGAGACGACCGGTGCCCCGGACTTCTCCTCGGCGTCGCGGTGCATGCCCATGCGGGAGTCGCCGTCGTAGAAGTTGATCAGCGCGATGTCGTACGCCTCGCCGGTTCCGATTCCGATTCCGGTTCCGGTTCCGATTCCGATTCCTGCCCCGCTCCCGCCCCCGGTCCCGACCGGCGTCGGCCGACCGTACGCCGCGGTCACCGCCTCGCGCCCCAGCTCCGCGAGCCAGCCGGGCATCGGCTTGACCGGGGCCCCGTCGCCGTCCACCGCGGTGCGGGCGTACCCGTACGGGTACCAGTGCAGTCCGAGGCACACCTGGCGAGCGGTCATCGTCCCGCCGCCGGGTGTCCGTACGGTGCGCAGCCCGGCGGGCGGGCGCGCCCAGGCGCGGCAGGCCTCGAGCAGCTCCCGCTGGCGCTCGGGCGCGAGCCAGTCGGGCACGTGCACGGCGCCGGGGGCGATCTCGGTCCGCTCGCGCGGGAAGAGTTCCGCGGGTTCCCCGTCCATGGCTCCATTGTCACCGGTCGGTGGGAGACTGCCCGCATGAAGATCACAGAGTATGTGGAGACCCTTGCGCGGGAAGGCGAGTTGCTCGCCGACACGGCCGAACGGGCGGGTACGGACGCCCCGGTGCCCACGTGTCCGGGGTGGCGGGTTTCCGATCTGCTGAGGCACACGGGTGCGGTGCACCGGTGGGCCGCCGGGTACGTCAGGGACGCCGTCGTGGAGCCGGGCCCGTTCCCGGACGCCCCCGAGCTGGTCGGCTCCGAGCTGCTGGCCTGGTACCGGGAGGCGCACGAGGCCCTGGTCCGGACGCTGACCGAGGCTCCCGCCGATGTGCAGTGCTGGACCTTCCTGCCGACGGCCGCGCCCTCGCCGCTGGCGTTCTGGGCGCGCCGGCAGGCGCACGAGACGGCCGTGCACCGGATGGACGCGGAGTCGGCGCTCGGCGTGGTCTCCGCACCGCCGGCACCGGAGTTCGCCGAGGACGGGGTCGACGAGCTGCTGACCGGATTCCATGCGCGGCCGCGCAGCCGGATGCGGACCGAGGAGCCGCGGGTGCTGCGGATCCGCGCCGCCGACACGGGCGCGGTGTGGACCGTGCACCTGTCGCCGGAGCCGCCCCGTACGGTGTCGGGCGACACGGGCGACCCGGCGGACTGCGAGGTGACCGGCGAGGCGTCGTGGCTGTACGCGGCGCTGTGGAACCGGCTCCCGCTGCTGGGCCCGGGGGTGACCGGGGACGAGTCGCTGGCGCGGCAGTGGGCGGAGACGGCCGGCATCGGCTGACCGGAGTCTGCGCCACTCTTGTGACCGTACGGTACGAGCTGTGACACTGCGTGCATGGGGCGACGGACGCAGGCGGACCGCGACGCGATCACGATAGAGATCGGCTACGCCTTCGTCAGCGGGTGCTTCGCGGCCGCCCTCATGTTCGGCGCGGTGTACGGCCCCGCCATGGTCTTCGACGTCTCCCCCACCACCGATGCCGTCCTGACCTTGACGGGCGGGGTGCTGGCCGCGGTGGTGTTCGTGTTCCGGGTCACCCACGTCCTGTGGCGCTTCGCCCGCCGCCCGGAGAACGGCGGGCGATGACCGCCGCGTGCGGGCCCTGCTCGGATCACGGCCGGGCGGGCGGCGCACCCCCGACGATCGTCGGGGGTGCGGCCCGCCGTTCGGCGGGGATGGCCGGCCTGCGGGACTCCTACCGTCGGCGCCATGGACATACTCAGGCGGTACGCATGGGGCCGGCGGGCCGTGATGGCGGGCGCGGCGGCTGCGGCAGGAGCCGGTGCCCTGCTCTGGCTGGCGCCCGGCGGCGGCCTCGGCGCGGCCGGGGCGGTGCGCGTCACCGGCGGGGCTTCGGCGGCCGGGTACCGGGTGCTGGCCGGGGGCGCGGCGGCCAGGCCGTCCTGGGCGGGGCCGGCGCTGGAGGCGGGCGTGGTCCTCGGGGGCGAGCACCGACTGGCGGGCCGTCACCGTTTCCCACACCCGTACGCCGGTGACCAGCGCGGCCACCGTGAACAGCGGCACGAGGACGGCCACGGAGGCGCTCCGGCCGAGCCTCCCCCGCACCTGCCGGTGCTCGGGGGCGGCGGCCGGCAGCCGGTGCGGGAGCGTGGCCCGGATCCCGAAGCCGCCGCCTTCGGGCCCGGCGGCGAAGGTTCCGCCGACCGCCCGGACCCGCTCCCCCAGCCCGGCGAGCCCGAGCCGGTCGTCCCCTTCCGGCGACGGCGTCCCGGCTGCACGGGCGACCCCCGTTCCGGTCCCGGGGCCCGGCGCCGGATCCGGCGGCGGCGCGTGGGTCACGCGGACCTCCGTGCGGGCCTTCGCGTGGCGGACCACGACGGTCGCCCGGTGGTCGGGGGCGTGCTTGGCCACGTTCGTCAGCGCTTCCCGGACCACCCGGTGGACCGCCCGCTCCACGATCGGCGGCACCTGCCCGGGTGTTGCGTCGCCCTCCAGCCGGAGCCGTGCGTCCAGCCCGGCCCCGACGGCACGGGCCACCAGGTCCTCGAGCTCTGTCGGCCCGGCCTCCGCCTCCTCGCGCAGGACGCCGATCACCTCGCCGAGCCGGTCCACGGCCGCGCCCGCGCGGGCCCGGACGTCCCGTGCGGCGGCCCGGTGCTCGTCCGGCAGGCCGGGAGCCAGTTGCAGTGCACCCGCCGACAGGGCGAGCAGGCTCAGCTCATGGCCGAGGAGGTCGTGCATGTCCTGGGCGATCCGGGTCCGCTCGCGCAGCCGGGCCCGTTCCGCGAGCAGGTCCTGCTCCCGTTCGAGCTGGACGGCCCGCTCCCACCCGGCCCGTACCAGCTGCCGGTACTGGCGCAGGAACCGGCCCGCGCACCACGGCACCACGCCCGCCGCCACCAGGCCCGTGAACCGGCTCACCCACACGAGCCAGGCCGGTACGAGCGCCACGGCCACGACGGCGGCCGCGACCACCGCGGCCAGCGCCAGCGCCGTACTCCGTGCCCGCCCCGGGCGCCCGCCGGCGAGGAACGCGCAGCCCGCCTCGGGTATCAGCCACCCTCCGCTGCCCGTGCCCGCGGCGGCGGCCGCCGCGGCCACGGTCGCGACGGCCAGAGCCGCCGCCGGAACGGGTGGGGCCAGGGGAATCCGTCGATCTTTGCTCGCACGCCCGCGACCCTACGGAATCGCCCCCGGCCCGCAGCACTGCCGAAAGTCCACCCCTGGGCCGCGGGCGACGCGCTCAGCCCACGGTGGCGGCGTACGCGGTCTGGCTGCGGAACTTCCAACTCGGCGATTCGTCCCACGGGTTCGGCATGAGCGTGCCGGTCGCGTACGCGTAGCCCGCGCCGCGGTCGAAGGCCGTACGGAGGGTGGTGCGCATGGCCCCGGTGTCCGGGACGGCGTGGACGAGGTGCCAGAACGCGGTCCCGGCCGGGTCGAGTTCCGTGCCGGGGCGGTAGCCGCCCGACGCGCCGAAGACGTTCCCGCCGAGCCAGCCGCCTCCCGTGTACGCGCCGTAGGTGTCCTCGAAGGTGACGAAGACGTCCGCGGTGCGGTGGCCCGGCTCCAGGTAGCAGTCGGCGATGGCGGTGCCGGGGTTGTCGACCACCAGGTCCGCCGCGGTGGGGTCGGCGGCGTTCATCGTGTCCTGCACGTACGCGCGCAGCTGCGCGTAGTGGTCGCGGGTGGCGTTGTCGGGGCCGCAGTCGCGACTGACCACGTCGAAGAAGATGCCGTCCACGTGCAGGCGGCCGTCGCGGGTCTTGAGGTAGTTGTCGACGGAGGCCTTTACGGCGGCGATGTCGCGGTTGCCGTGGTCGGTGTGGACGTAGCCGAGGACCTTGGCCTTCTCGCCGGTGGCGGTGGTCCCGGCCCGCAGCGCGTCGGCGCGGGCCTGCCAGGGCGCGTCGAAGGGGGCGTCCCCGTTGCCGGGGTTGAGGACGACCACGGAGGCGGCGGGGGTGGTGGCGACGAGGTCGCCGAGCATGGGGTCGCCGGCCCACGCGTACGCGGGGACGGCGATCTCCAGGCCCCGCACGCCGGCTATCCGGGGTCTGGGGGCCGGGGCGGCGTCCTCCGCCGAGGCCACGTCGCCCGTGCCGGCCGAGGCGGTCACGGCGGGCGCCGGGGCGGCCAGTAAGGAAGTGATCAGGACGGCGTACAGGGCCTTCACGGCGCGGGCCATGGCTGTTCCTCCGGCGAGGGACGGGGGCAGGAGCACGACCCGACGCACACTAGACCGGCGCCCGATCGGTGAAGGCCGAACCACTCGCATTGATACGAGGAACAGACAAGCGATCTGTCACCTCATCATGTGAGTCGCGGTCATACGGCGGGCAGCCCGACCCCGTGGGCCAGTTGGCCCGCGGCGTGCGTGAAGAAGGTGTCGCGGTCCTCGACGACCCGGTTGAACTGGCCGAACAGCTCGAAGGAGATGAGGCCGACCAGCTGCGCCCAGGCGGCGACCAGGGCGGCGGTGACCTCGGGCGGCAGCCCTTCGGCGAAGTCCGCGGTCATCCGGACGGCCTCGGGTCGCAGGGCGGGCGGCAGCGGCGGGAGGGCGAGTCCGCGGCCGGCGTGGGCGGCGCGGACGACGCCGATGAGGGTGTTGCCGACGCGGGAGGCGGGGCCGACGGTGTCCATGGGGGCGTTGTAGCCGGGGACCGGGGAGCCGTAGATGAGGGAGTACTCGTGCGGGTGGTCCAGCGCCCAGGTACGGACGGCCTCGCAGACGGCGATCCAGCGCTCGCGGGGCGGGGCGCCGGAGGCGAGGGTGCGGGCGCCGGCCTGCTCGGCGGCGGCGCCGATGCTGTCGTAGGCGTCGACGATGAGCGCGGTGAGGAGCTCGTCGCGGCTGGGGAAGTAGCGGTAGAGGGCCGACGAGACCATGCCCAGCTCGCGGGCCACGGCGCGCAGCGAGAGGTTGGCGGCGCCCTCGGCCGCCAGCATGCGGCGCGCCTCGTCCTTGATGGCGGCGGTGACCTCGATACGGGCCCGCTCCCGGGCCCCGCGCACGGTACTCATGCGAGCAGTGTGCCACGAAGTCAGAGCAGTGCCCAAAAACGGGATCGCCGATCCATTTCAAGAGCAGTGCTCTTGCTTTGGTGCAGCGATCCGTGCACACTGATCTCAAGCGAGAGCACCGCTCTCTCAAGTGCCCCGGAGGCAGCCATGAGCAGCAGGCCCACCCCGTACTACGTCCAGGCCGGCGCGCTCGAAACCCGCTTCAACTCCCTCTTCGGGAAGCTGGCCCGCTTCGGCATCAGCCTGGCCGGCACCGCCGAGCTGTCGGTGCGCGGCCGCAAGTCCGGCGAGATGCAGCGGATCCCGGTCAACCCGCACACGTACGAGGGCGAGCAGTACCTGGTGTCGGCGCGCGGCCACTCCCAGTGGGTCCGCAACATGCGGGTGGCGGGCGGCGGCGAGCTCCGCGTGGGCCGCAAGGTGCGCACGTTCACGGTCACCGAGCTCACCGACCCGGTGCAGAAGGCAGCCGTCCTGCGCGCCTACCTGGTGAAGTGGGGCTGGGAGGTCGGCCGGTTCTTCCAGGGCGTGACCGCGCAGTCCACCGATGCCGAGCTCCAGGCGGCGGCCGGCGACCACCCGGTCTTCCGGCTCACGATGTCGAACTGACGGGCAGGGCGCACCCCGCACCACCCGGCACCCGGCACCCGGCACCCGGCACCAAAAGCAGCGGCGGCCTTGCCCGCACCCCCGGCAAGACCGCCACCCTCGTCCACACACCGGCCCGCAAGAGGCCCGGGCCCCCGGCCCGGACCCCGCCGTCGGGCCTGCCCTCACGACCTGGCCACGGGCCCGGAACTCTAGGCCTGCTCCGAACCCTGTGCCCGGTTCCGCGCCTGCCGGCCGTCCAGGGCGTGCAGCGCCTTGCGGGCCATCGGGTACGTCCGCACCAGGTCGGGCAGCGTCGTCGCACCTCGGGTGATCCGGGCGAACGCCCGCCACGCCGGGCGGAAGCCGGTGATCGCCGCGTGCATCAGACCCGGCCGGGCCTCGAAGGCGGTCAGCATCCGCCTGCCGACGCTCATCTCCACGCCCAGCCCGGCCTTGACCGCGAACGCGTAGTTGAGGGCCTGGCGGCGCGCGTCCACCGCGTCCTGCGCCTCGGAGATCTTCACGGCCCACTCCCCGGCCAGGCGGCCCGAGCGCAGCGCGAAGGAGATGCCCTCCCGGGTCCACGGCTCCAGCAGCCCGGCCGCGTCCCCCGCGACCAGGACACGGCCGCGCGAAAGCGGCGACTCGGGCTTGCGGCAGCGGGTCAGGTGTCCGGAGGAGACGGCGGGTTCGAAGCCGGCGAGTCCGAGGCGGGCGATGAAGTCCTCCAGGTACCGCTTGGTCGCGGCGCCGTCGCCCTTCGCCGAGATGACCCCGACGGTGAGGGTGTCGCCCTTGGGGAAGACCCAGCCGTAACTGCCGGGCAGCGGGCCCCAGTCGAGGAGGACCCGGCCCTTCCAGTCCTCGGCGACCGTCTCCGGGACCGGGATCTCCGCCTCCAGGCCGAGGTCCACCTGGTCCATCTCGACCCCGACGTGCGCGCCGATCCGGCTCGCACTGCCGTCGGCGCCGACCACCGCGCGCGCCAGGACGGTCTCCCCGTCGGCGAGCACCACGGCGACCGTGCGCCGGTCGGGCACCGCCGCCCCGTGCTGCTCGACGCGCGCGACGGCCGTACCCGTACGGACGGTGGCGCCGGCCTTCTCGGCCTCGGTGACCAGCGCGGCGTCGAACTCGGGCCGGTTGACGAGCCCGAACAGCATCTGCCGCGAACGGCGGGTCCGGGTCAGCTTCCCGTTCAGCGAGAAGGTGACCGCGTGGATGCGGTCCTTGAGCGGCAGGACGAAACCGGGCGGGAGGGCATCGCGCGAAGGGCCGATGATCCCGCCGCCGCAGGTCTTGTACCGGGGCAGCTCGGCCTTCTCCAGCAGCAGTACGCGCCGCCCGGCCGTCGCCGCCGCGAACGCGGCCGAGGCGCCGGCCGGTCCGGCCCCGACCACGACCACGTCCCACACCTCGCCGGTTCCCCCGGCGCTCCCGGCCATCCCGTCCCCCGCCCCCTGAGCGGCCTGCCCTGCTGCTGAGTCGGGTCCCCCGACGGTGCTGTCGTCGCTGCTCACGATGTGCTGCTGCTCCTGATCATGCGGTTGCTCCGATGCAGGCAAATCCTACGGCGCGAGACCGCCCCGTCCTGCTGTGCGAGGATCGGGACTGTCTTTCGACGTACCCCGCATACGCCCACGACGCGGATGCGGACGGCGTACACGTATACAACGTCGCACCCAAGAGGAGCGTGCCCATGTCGCAGAATCCGATCGCCGAGACCATCGCCTCGCTGATGCCCCGCGCCAAGCAGGAGCTGACCGAGCTGGTGGCCTTCCAGTCGGTGGCGGACTGGGCACAGTTCCCCCAGAGCGAGAGCGAGGGCGCCGCGAACTGGGTGGCCGACGCGCTGCGCGCCGAGGGCTTCCAGAACGTGTCGCTCCTGGACACCCCGGACGGCACCCAGTCGGTGTACGGCTTCCTGCCCGGCCCCGAGGGCGCGCCGACCGTTCTCCTGTACGCGCACTACGACGTGCAGCCTCCGCTGGACGACGCCGCCTGGATTTCCCCCGCCTTCGAGCTGACCGAGCGCGACGGCCGCTGGTACGGGCGCGGCGCCGCGGACTGCAAGGGCGGGTTCATCATGCACCTGCTGGCGCTGCGCGCGCTGAAGGCCAACGGCGGTGTGCCGGTGAGCGTGAAGGTGATCGTCGAGGGCTCGGAGGAGCAGGGCACCGGCGGTCTCCAGCAGTACGCAGAGGCGCACCCGGAGCTGCTGACCGCCGACACGATCGTCATCGGCGACGCGGGCAACTTCCGGCTCGGCCTGCCGACGGTGACGGCCACCCTGCGCGGCATGACCCTGATCAAGGTGAAGATCGACACCCTCGGCGGCAACCTGCACTCCGGCATGTTCGGCGGCGTCGCCCCCGACGCGCTGGCGGCGCTGATCCGGCTGCTGGACTCGTTGCGCGCCGCGGACGGTTCCACCACGGTGGACGGCCTGGCCTCGGACGCGGTCTGGGAGGGCCTGCAGTACCCGGAGGCGGACTTCCGCGCCGACGCGAGGGTGCTGGACGGGGTCGAGCTGATCGGCGAGGGCACGATCGCGGACCGGCTGTGGGCCCGCCCGGCCGTCACCGTGCTCGGCATCGACTGCCCGCCGGTGGTCGGCGCCACCCCCTCGGTGCACGCGAGCGCCGGCGCGCTGATCAGCCTGCGCGTGCCGCCGGGCGTGGACACGGCCGAGGCCATCAAGCTGCTGGAGGCGCACCTGGTGGCGCACACGCCGTGGCAGGCGCGCCTCGAACTCGAGGTCGTGGGCCAGGGCCAGCCGTTCCAGGCGGACACGAGCAGCCCGGCGTACGCGTCGATGGCGGCGGCCATGCAGGTGGCGTACCCGGGCCAGGAGATGCAGGTCGCGGGCATGGGCGGATCGATTCCGCTGTGCAACACGCTGACCACGCTCTACCCGGAGGCGGAGATGCTGCTGATCGGGCTGAGCGAGCCGGAGGCGCAGATCCACGCGGTGAACGAGAGCGTCTCCCCGGAGGAGCTGGAGCGCCTCTCGGTCGCGGAGGCGCTGTTCCTGGTCAACTACGCGGATTCCAAGCGCGGCTGACCTGCGCTACGGGCGAACTCCGCTCCCGGTGAAAGGCCTGCCGGGGGCGGAGTCGGCGCACGTACGTTCGGAGCATGGACCTCGTAGAAGTAATCCCGCAGCGGCTCCACATGCTCCGCTTCCCGATCGGCCAGGCGTACCTGTGGCGCGACGGCGAAGCCCTGACCCTGATCGACTCCGGCCACGCCGGATCCGCGGCGGCGATCGAGGGGGCCGTCCGCTCCCTCGGGCCGGGTCCGGAGCGACTGGAGCGGATCGTCCTGACGCACTGCCACCGCGACCACATCGGCGCCGCGGACGAACTCGCGGCCCGCTGGGGCGCGGAGGTGGTGGCGCACCGGCTGGAGGCCCCGGTGATCCGGGGCGAGCTCCCGGTGCCGGAGCCGGTCCTGCTGGACTGGGAGATCCCGCTGTACGAGCACGGCCTGACGGTCCCCGAGGCGCCGCCCACGCGGGTCGACCGCGAGGTCGAGGACGGCGAGGTGCTCCCGTTCGGCGACGGCGCGGTGGTGGTCCACGCCCCGGGCCACACGCCGGGCAGCATCGGCATCCACCTGCCGCGCCACGGCGTGCTGTTCGCGGGCGACTGCATCGCGGGGGTGGGCCAGGTGATGCTGGGCGTCTTCAACGTGGACCGGGACGAGGCACAGGCCTCCTTCCGCCGCCTCGCGGCGCTGTCCCCGTCGGTGGCCTGCTTCGGCCACGGCGACCCGCTGACCGAGGACACGGCGGCCACCCTCCTCACCGCCACGGAGTCGGAACCGGTCCTCCCGTAGCCCCGTCCCTGGCGGAGCCACCGCCGCCCGCCGCGGCCACCGCTGCGGGGCCGCTCCCGGACGCGGCTGCCGCTGTCGGACGCGGCCATCGCTGCCGGGCCGCTCCCGGCACGGCGCCCCTGCCGGCGCCGGCCCGGCTGCTTCTCCCCGGCCTTGCCCGGAGGAGGGGCCAGGAGCGAAGCTCCCGGCCCCGGCGTTCGAGGGGCCGGCGGCCCGAGTCCCGTGGGACCCGGTGGCAGCTCGGCAGCAGGTCCGGGCGGAGCCCGGTGAAACAGCAGAAGGGCGGCCCGGGGAGGACGCCCCGTCCCGCGGCGGCAGTGCCGTGCGGCCGCCGCGGCCGGGCGCCGACCGGTCGTAGGTCGGCAGGGGCTGCGCGGGCTACGGCGTGGGGCGGCCGGCCTCCAGGTACAACGGGCGGCCCCGCTCCCGGGCCCGCAGGGCCCACCGCAGCCGCTCGTACCGCACCGGTGGCAGCAACCCCGCGGCCTCCTCCTCCGTCACGAACCGCCAGGCCCGCAGCTCCGGGCCCGGCAGCCGGAGCCCGGCCGCGGCGGCAGCCGAGAGGCGGCCCCCGTCGAACAGCAGCCGCAGCCCGCCGTACGCCGGAGGCATCGGCGGCTCCCAGTCCACGACCAGCAGCCCCGGTACGGCGCCCAGCGTCAGACCCAGTTCCTCCGCGACCTCCCGCACCCCCGCGCACCCCGGCGCCTCGCCCGCCTCCACGACCCCGCCGGGGAACTCCCAGCCCGGCTTGTACGTCGGATCGACGAGCAGCACCCGGTCCTCGTCGTCGAAGAGCAGCACCCCCGCCGCCACCGTCTCCCGCGTCGGCTCCGGCGTCTGCACGATGTCGCAGACCCGGGCCGCGTCCGTGCGTACGGCTTCGGCGATCCGCTCCGCCGTCTCGCGTACGGTCAGGGCCCCGTTGTCGATGACGTGCGCGTCCGCCGCGAGCCAGCCGGCCAGCGCCTGCTGGTAGGCGGGTATGTGGTCGTACGCCCACTGCCGGACCCGTACGTCCACGTCGGCCGGGTCGCCCGGCTCCTCCCGCGTCGCGATCCGCTCCCGCAGGATCGTTTCCTCCGGGGCGAGCAGCACATGCCGCACCGGTATCCGGCGCGCCGCGAGCCCGCCGAAGATCTCGTCCCGGTACTCCTGCCGCAGCAAGGTCATCGGCACGACCAGCACCCCGCCCAGCTCCGCGAGCATCGCCGCGGCCGTGTCCACCACCAGGCGCCGCCAGCTCGGCAGGTCCTGGTAGTCGGAGACCTCCGCGAGCCGTTTGCGCGGCAGCAGTTGGCGTAGTGCGTCCCCGACGAGCTCCGGGTCGTACAGGGTGCTGTCGGGCAGGATCCCGGTCAGTTCGCGGGCCGTGCTGGTCTTCCCGGCGCTGAATGTGCCGTTGATCCAGACAATCACGTCTACCCCTCTCCCCATGGCTCGTCCGGAGCCCCCAGTGGCTTGCCCGCATCACCCTGCCACGGAAACCCGCTCCTCGGTCCAGTGCTTATCCTCAAGGTCAGAGCCGTACCCGCCACTTCCGGAGGATTCCGTCCCGTGCCGCAGACCCGCCGCCCGTCCGACCCCCGCTACGGCAACCGGCCGACCATGAAGGACGTGGCGGCCCGCGCGGGCGTGGGCCTGAAGACGGTGTCGCGGGTGGTCAACGGCGAGGCGGGGGTCACCCCGGACACGGTGCGGCGGGTCCAGGAGGCCATCGAGGCGCTCGGGTTCCGTCGCAACGACAGCGCACGCGTGCTGCGCAAGGGACGTACGGCCACCGTGGGACTGGTTTTGGAGGACCTCGCGGACCCCTTCTACGGGCCGCTGAACCGTGCCGTGGAGGAGGTGGCCCGGGCCCACGGGGCGCTGCTCATCAACGGGTCGAGCGCCGAGGACCCCGACCGGGAGCGGGAGTTGGCCCTGGCGTTGTGCGCGCGCCGGGTGGACGGGCTGATCGTGATTCCGGCCGGGGACGACCACCGCTACCTGGAGCCGGAGATCCGGGCGGGTGTGGCGACGGTGTTCGTGGACCGCCCGGCGGGCCGGATCGACGCGGACGTGGTGCTGTCGGACAGCTTCGGCGGCGCCCGCGAGGGGGTGGCGCACCTGATCGGGGGCGGCCACCGCCGGATCGGCTTCATCGGGGACCAGCCGCACATCCACACGGCGGCGGAGCGTCTGCGGGGCTACCGCGCTGCGATGGCGGACGCGGGCCTGCCGGTGGCCGAGTCTTGGGTCTCCCTCGGCCCGACGACCCCGGAACGCGTCGCGGCCGCGGCCCGGGCGATGCTGGCGGGCCCCGACCCCGTCACCGCGGTCTTCGCGGGGAACAACCGGGTGACGGTGACGGTGGTCCGGGTCCTGGCCGAACACCGGCTGCCGGTGGCCCTGGTCGGCTTCGACGACTTCGAGCTGGCCGACCTGCTGCGCCCCGGGGTGACGGTGGTCGCCCAGGACGCGGCGGCCCTGGGCCGGGTGGCCACCGACCGACTGTTCCAGCGCCTCGCCGGCGCCGCCCTCCCCCCGGCCCGCATCGAACTCCCGACCCGCCTGATCCCCCGCGGCTCGGGCGAACTCCCCCCGGTCAGCGGATGAGGCCACGCAGCACCGGCACGGCCGCGCCACCCGCCCCGAGTCCCCCGAGCACGGCCAACGCGCCGGGCACCCCTCCGAGATGGCTCAGCACGCCGGCGGCGAGGCCGATGAGCACGGCGGCGACCAGCACGACGGCGGCGTGCAGCGTCAGCAGCGGGGGCTCGGCGGACCGGGGCTCGGGGAACCGCGGCTCGGCGGGCTGATGGACGGGGTCTTGCGGCAAGGGGTGCTGCGGTGTGGTCATGCACCGATTGCAACGCGCCGGGGGCCACCGTGCGGCACGGGCCGAACGAACCCGTACCACTGCCGAACGGGACCGGACGCCAGGGGCCGGCCACGCCGTTCCGAGCTGTTCGGGATTGTCCGGCGGAGCCCTGCCGTACCGCTCTATCGTGGGCCCTGATGGAAAGTGCGCCCGCATTCAAGGATGAACTCGCCGCATTCGCGGCGGACTTGCGTCAGCTGCGGATCGACCGCGGCAAACGCTCGTACCGCGAGATCGCCGCACGTGCGCAGAGGTCCCGGACCGGGATCCGCCTCCCGGTGGCCACCCAGAGCGACGCGTTCCGCGGTGAGCGAGTGCTGCGGCTGGATCGGTTCATGGGCCTGGTGCGGATCCTGTACTCCTACGACACCTTCGGCCGGGAGCAGCCCGTACCTCCGCACGGCGCTCCCGAGTTGGAGGTCTGGCGGCGGCGTTGGCGGGACCTGGCCGCTCTCGACCCGGGCCACGGCCGCCGCGGCCACACCGCGGCCCCGGCCCGGCCGGATCCGTCCCCGCCGGCGGTGCCGGGTACGGCGCCCGAACAGGTCCCGGCCCCCGCACCGGACGCGACCGGGATGACGGGCGCCGCAACCGCGGGAGAGTTCCGGATCGCGTACCGGCTCGTCGGGCACACCCGCCTGGTGTGGCACCTGGCCTTCTCTCCCGACGGCCGGACCCTCGCCTCGGCGGGCAACGACGGTACGGTCCGGTTGTGGAGCGTCCGCGACGGCCGGGCGGAGGTCGTGGTGGCCAACGGCTACTGGGAGTCCGCCACCCCCGTCCTCCATGTCGCGTTCGCCCCCGCCGGCGACCGGATCGTCGCGCACCGGGACAACGGCTCAGTGGATCTGTGGGACCCGGTGTCGTGGAACACGCTGCGCAGCCCCCGGCCCAGGTCCGGCCGGGATCTCGGCGGGCTGGGATTCGTCGCAGACGGACGGCTGTTCGGCCTCATCCGCGAGGGCGACGAGGTACGGGTACGGGACCTGGACTCCGACAGCCCGGTGGGGCCGCCCCTGACGGACTGCGGAGGGCTCTCGGAGGCCCTCGCCCTCTCGCCGGACGGCCGGCTGCTCGCGGTCACCGACGGGTTCGCCTCCGTACGGCAGTGGGACACGGCCACCGGCCTGCCCGTCGGGCCGGTCATGACCGGCCATTCCGACAACGTCGAAGCGCTGGCCTACACGCCGGACGGACGGCTGCTGGCCACCGGCAGCCACGACGCCACGGCACGGTTGTGGAGCACCGCCGGCGGCCGGCCGTACGGCCCGGAACTCGTCGGGCACGAAGGCGCCGTCAACGCGGTGGCCTTCTCCCACGACGGGCGGTTGCTCGCGACCGCCGGGGACGACCGGACCGTCCGGCTGTGGGACACCGCGACGGGCGCGCCGGTCGGGCAGCCCCTCGACGGCCACACCCTCGCGGTCAACGCGGTGGCCTTCTCCCCCGACGGAAACGTGCTCGCCACCGCCGGCGACGACCGGACCGTACTGCTGCACCGCGCACGTCCGGAACCGGAGCCCGCGTCCGTCCCGCTGTCGGGCGGTGCGGCGGCGCTGGCGGCCACCCTGCGCGAGCACGCCGTCGTTCGACTCCCCGGGGTGCTGTTGCCCGACGTACCGCAGCCTGCCGTGGGCGCGGCGCTGGACCGGGTACGGTTCTCGCCGGACGGCTCGCTGATCGTCGCGGTGAGCGACGGGGACCGGCTGCTGGTGTGGGACCCGGTCAGCCGGCGGCAGATCGCCGACCTGAGAGCGCCGACCGGAATGCCGGCCTGGGGCGTGGATTTCGACGAGACCGGCAGCCCTCCGGGGATCTGGGCGTCGCACGGCCTGACGCCGCCGATCGGACCGGCGGACCGTTCCCGGGTGTCGATGGTCGGGCACATGGCGTACTCGCCGGACGGCCGACTGGTCGCGCTCACCAGCATCCACGGCACCGTGACCGTGCACGACGCCGCGACCTTCACGCAGCGGGGCGGCCCTTTCGATCCGGGCGATCCGGTCCACGGCACCGAGGTGCTGTTCTCTCCGGACGGCGGGCTGCTCGGCGTCGTCGGCGAGCGGGTGACCGTGTGGGACGTCCAGAGCGGCGCCCCCGCCTGCGCACCTTTCCCCGACCGGCCGGGCGCGGTACGGCCAGGGGCCGCGTTCGCGTCCGGTGGCACACGGCTCGGCCTCGTCCTGGCCACCGTGGGCGACGAGGGCGCGCTGCAGCTGTGGAACCAGGACGGCCGGCTCGCCGGCCACCTCCTGGACGACGGCAAGCGAATCAGGGCCGGGGCCACCTCGGCGGCCTTCTCCCCCGACGGCAGCCTGCTGGCCGCCCCATACGACGACGGCGTCCTGCGGTTGTGGAACCCGGCGAACGGCCTGCTCGTCAGCCGCCTCTTGGACGGCAGCAGGGCCGGGGCCACCTCGGCGGCCTTCTCCCCGGACGGCAGCCTGCTGGCCGCCGCGTGCGACGACGGAGCCGTCCGGCTCTGGCTGGTCCGCAGGCCGTGAGACGCGGGGGCCGTAGAACGCCGCGAGGCCCGGCCGGGACGTCCCGGCCGGGCCTCCTCGACTGCGAAACCGATCAGGCCGTCGCCGTCAGGGTCGCCGAGCGGCGGGGGATGGCGAAGGCGTCCAGTTCGGCGCGGGTCAGGCCCGTCAGGGCCGTGACCTCGTCCGCGCCCACCGCGCCGCAGTCCAGGCCGCGGACGAGGTAGCCGGCCAGGGCCTTGGCCGTGGCGGGCTCGTCCATCACGTCGCCCTCGATCTTCGCGACGTACGCCTTGAGGCGCGCGGCAGCCGTCTCGAGGCCCTCGCGGTAGAAGGTGAAGACCGCCGCGTAGCGGGTCGGGAGGTGGCCCGGGTGCATGTCCCAGCCCTGGTAGTAGGCGCGGGCCAGGGCCCGGCGGGTGAGGCCGTAGTGCAGCTTCCAGGCCTCGTGGACGTGCTCGGTGGTGCCGATCGGCAGGACGTTCGTCGAGCCGTCGGAGACGCGTACGCCGGTGCCGGCGGCCGCGACCTGCATGATCGCCTTGGCGTGGTCGGCGGCCGGGTGGTCACTCGACTGGTAGGCGGCGGAGACCCCGACGCAGGCGCTGTAGTCGAAGGTGCCGTAGTGCAGGCCGGTGGCGCGGCCCTTCGAGGCCTCGATCATCCGGGCCACGGTCGCGGTGCCGTCGGAGGCGACGATCGACTGGCTGGTCTCGATCTGGATCTCGAAGCCGATCCGGCCCGGGCGCAGGCCGCGGGCGGTCTCGAAGGCCTCCAGGAGCTTGACGAAGGCGCTGACCTGCTCGGCGTACGTGACCTTGGGGAGGGTCAGGACCAGCCCGTCGGGGAGGCCGCCGTGCTCCAGCAGCCCGGACAGGAAGATGTCGGTGGTGCGGATGCCGCGGTCGCGGACGTTGGACTCCATGCACTTCATGCGGATGCCCATGTACGGGGCGTTCGTGCCGTTGGCGAAGGCTTCGGAGACGAGGCGGGCGGCGCGGGCGGCCGCTTGGTCCTCCTCCTCGTCGGAGCGGACGCCGAAGCCGTCCTCGAAGTCGACGCGGAGGTCCTCGACGGGCTCGGAGGCCAGCTTGGCGCGGACGCGGTCGTAGACGGGTACGGCCAGTTCGTCGCTGATGCCGAGCACCTTGGCGAAGGTCGCGGCGTCCGGGGCGTGCTCGTCGAGGGCCGCGAGGGCCTGGTCGCCCCAGGAGCGGATGGTGTCGGCGGCGAAGACGTCACCGGGCACGTAGACGGTGTGGATGGGCTGGCGGGTGCCGGGGTCGCCCGGGTAGTGGCGCGCGAGCTCCGCGTCCACCGGCGCGAGGGAGGCGCTGATGCCCTCGCTGACCGCGCCTGCGAGGCTCGTCGCCACCTTCTCCTGCTGACCCATCGTGCACTCTCCTCTTTTCCGCTTCACGGAAGCTTAGATCCGCATAGCAGAATTTAGTGTCGGGGTTCCGCCCAGTCAATGGTCCCTCCGCCGACAGGGGCAAACGACTCGGGGCCGTGCGGTGAGAAACACCACACGGCCCCGAGAAGGTCAGCCAAAAGTCAGGCGAGGAAGAGAAGCGCAGGTCAGCCCTTGCGCGCCTTGATCTCCTCGGTCAGCTGCGGGACGACCGCGAAGAGGTCGCCGACCACGCCGTAGTCGACCAGGTCGAAGATCGGGGCCTCGGCGTCCTTGTTGATGGCCACGATGGTCTTCGAGGTCTGCATGCCGGCCCGGTGCTGGATCGCGCCCGAGATGCCGGAGGCGATGTACAGCTGCGGGGAGACCGACTTGCCGGTCTGGCCGACCTGGTTGGAGTGCGGGTACCAGCCGGCGTCGACGGCGGCGCGCGAGGCGCCGACGGCGGCACCGAGGGAGTCCGCGAGCTCCTCGATGATGTGGAAGTTCTCGGCACCGTTGACGCCGCGGCCGCCGGAGACCACGATCGCGGCCTCGGTCAGCTCGGGGCGGCCGGTCGACTCGCGCGGGGTGCGGGAGACGACCTTGGTGCCGGTGGCGAGGGCGCCGAAGGTGACGGCGAGGGCCTCGACGGCGCCGGCGGCCGGGGCGGCCTCGACCGCAGCCGAGTTCGGCTTGACGGTGATGACCGGGGTGCCCTTGGAGACACGGGACTTGGTGGTGAAGGACGCGGCGAACGCGGACTGCGTCGCGACCGGACCCTCGTCACCCGCCTCCAGGTCGACGGCGTCGGTGATGATGCCGGAGCCGATGCGGACGGCCAGGCGCGCGGCGATCTCCTTGCCCTCGGCGGAGGACGGGACGAGCACGGCGGCCGGGGAGACGGCGTCGTACGCGGCCTGCAGCGCGTCCACCTTCGGTACGACGAGGTAGTCGGCGAACTCGGGGGCGTCGGCGGTGAGGACCTTGACGGCACCGTGCTCGGCGAGCACGGCGGCGGTGTCGGCGGCACCGGCGCCGAGGGCGACGGCGACGGGCTCGCCGATGCGGCGGGCCAGCGTCAGCAGCTCGAGGGTGGGCTTGCGGACGGCGCCGTCCACGTGGTCGACGTAGACGAGAACTTCAGCCATGGGACTGCTCTCCTGCTATTGCGAAGTGTCTGGGGGCTATGAGGGGGTGGCCGAAGTTCTCAGATGAACTTCTGGCCGGCCAGGAACTCGGCCAGCGCCTTGCCGCCCTCGCCCTCGTCCTTGACGATCGTGCCGGCGGTACGGGCCGGGCGCTGCGCCGCGGAGTCGACCGCGGTCCAGGAGCCCTCGAGGCCGACCTCGTCGGACTCGATCTCGAGCTCCTCCAGGTCCCAGGACTCGACCGGCTTCTTCTTGGCGGCCATGATGCCCTTGAAGGAGGGGTAGCGGGCCTCGCCCGACTGGTCCGTCACGGAGACGAGCGCCGGGAGGGAGGCCTCCAGCTGCTCGCTCGCGGAGTCGCCGTCGCGGCGGCCGGTCACGGTGCCGTCCTCGACCTTGACCTCGGAGAGCAGGGTGACCTGCGGGACGCCCAGGCGCTCGGCCAGGATCGCCGGGAGCACGCCCATGGTGCCGTCGGTCGAGGCCATGCCGGTGATGACCAGGTCGTAGCCGGCCTTCTCGATCGCCTTGGCGAGCACCAGCGAGGTACCCATGACGTCGGTGCCGTGCAGGTCGTCGTCCTCGACGTGGATGGCCTTGTCGGCACCCATGGACAGCGCCTTGCGCAGCGCGTCCTTGGCATCCTCGGGGCCCACCGTCAGGACGGTGATCTCGGCGTCGTCGGCCTCTTCGGCGATCTGCAGCGCCTGCTCGACGGCGTACTCGTCGAGCTCCGACAGCAGACCGTCGACGTCGTCGCGGTCGACCGTCAGGTCATCGGCGAAGTGCCGGTCGCCGGTGGCGTCGGGCACGTACTTCACACAGACAACGATCCTCAGGCTCACGCCGGCTCTCCTACCGCATCGTCTTTTTTCTGATACCGCCTTGTGCAGGCAGCATAGGCGCCTTGTCGGGCGGATCCCGGTCGGGGCGGCCCGCGCTCCGATGGGAATGTTACTCGTCAGTACACCGTGGCTCCCCCACGGTGGCAAGGCCGGTGAACTGTGATCTGTCCAACGCCACCCAGACCCGCCCCAGCAGGGACGATTCAGTCGCGCAACGCGTTGAAGCGACCCTGGTGGTACAGCAGGGGGCGGCCCTCCCCGGCCGGGTCCCCGGCCACGGCCTCCGCGATGATCACCCGGTGCGCCCCGGCCGGTACCCGCGCCACGACGCGGCACACCAGCCACGCCAGTACGCCGTCCAGCAGCGGAACCCCGTGCGGGCCCGGGGCCCAACCCGTGGCCGGCCCGAACCGGTCGGCTCCGCTGCGGGCGAACAGGCCCGCCAGCTCCGTCTGGTGCTCGCCGAGTATGTGGACGCCGAGGTGCTCGGAGTCGCGTATCGCGGGCCAGCTGGACGACCCGGTGGCGATCGTGAAGGACAGCAGCGGCGGATCGGCCGAGACGGAGTTGAGCGAGGTCGCGGTGAACCCGACCGGCCGGCCGCCGTCGGCGGCGGCGGTGATCACGGCCACTCCCGCGGCGTGCCGGCGGAAGACGGAGCGGAGCAGGTCGGGCGAGCCCGGCTGGGCGGCGTCGAATCGTGCGGACTGGGCCGTCGGGATTGCCGGCGGGGCTGTCATGGAGGAGCTTCCTTCTGCCGCACAGGCGGCGGGCACGGGCGCGGTCGGATCGGGTCGGAGGCCGGGGTCGTTCAGTGGCTCCGACAACGCGCGCTCGCGTAGCGGACGAGGTCCACGTGGACCCGCCCGTAAAGCAGGAGTTCATACCGCATGCGGCCAGCCTGGCGATCTCTCGTGTACACAGTCAAGCCGCACGGGTCAGATGCGAGGCGCGTCACGCTGCGTGCGGGCGTGCGTACCGGCGCGCCGGTCATACCGCGGCACCCAGCGCGGCGATCACGTCCGCCTTGCGGGGCATCCCCGCCGCGCGCCGTACGATCCGGCCCGCGGAGTCCAGGACGAGCACGGTCGGCGTCTTCTCGATGCCCAGGGCACGCACCAGTTCGAGATGGGCTTCGGCGTCGATCTCGATGTGCGCGACCCCCTCGACCAGCTCCGCCACCTCGGCGAGGATCCGCCGCGTGGCCCGGCAGGGCTGGCAGAACGCACTGGAGAACTGCACCAGGCTGGCCCGCACCCCGGGCTCCGCACCCAGTTCCGCTGCGCCCAGCCGCACCACACCCGCCGTCACCCGCGGACCTCGTTCCTGCATCATTGAATGCGTTCGTACGGTGATCCGAGCGCCCCGGACACGCGCCGCATTCCCGGCGTGACGATAATCTCCTCGGGCACAGACGTGTGGGCTGGCCAGCAGCCCTCGTATGGGGCACGATCCCCAAGGGCCGCGTACCTACGCAGCCGTAACTTCCGGCCGGGAGTACCTCCCCAGGCAGAAAGCGGGGTCTCCCCCTCATGGCTGAGCTCGTCTACCCTCCGGTGATCGGCGCCGCCCACACCCTGTTCCGGGCGCTGGACATCCGCATCGACATGAAGGGCACGGAGAACATCCCGCGCAAGGGCGGGGCGGTTCTCGTGTCGAACCACATCGGCTACCTCGACTTCATCTTCGCCGGCCTGACCGCGCGGCCGCAGAAGCGCCTGGTCCGCTTCATGGCGAAGGAGTCGGTGTTCCGCCACAAGGTGTCCGGACCGCTGATGCGCGCGATGAAGCACATCCCGGTGGACCGCAAGCAGGGTGAGACGGCCTACCAGCACGCCCTCGACTCGCTGCGCGCCGGCGAGATCATCGGCGTGTTCCCGGAAGCGACGATCTCCCAGTCGTTCACGCTCAAGAGCTTCAAGTCCGGTGCCGCGCGCATGGCCCAGGAGGCCGGCGTCCCGCTGATCCCGGTGGCGCTGTGGGGCACCCAGCGGCTGTGGACCAAGGGCCGCCCGAAGAACCTCAAGCGCAGCCACATCCCGGTGACGATGCGCGTGGGCGAGCCCATCGAGGCGCCGAGCGACCAGTACGCCGGGGCGATCACCCGCCGCCTGCGCGAGCGGGTGCAGGAGCTGCTGGATGCGGCGCAGCGCGCCTACCCGGCCGCCCCCAAGGGCCCCGAGGACTCCTGGTGGCTGCCGGCGCACCTGGGCGGCACGGCGCCGACGGCCGCGCAGGTCAAGGAAGCGGGCTGATCCCGCACCACCGGGTCGGGTGATCGTGCGGCCCCGCTGTTCACGGCGGGGCCGCAGTGGTGTGCCCCTGCCGAGCAGTGTGCCCGCCCGTCAGTTGGGGTTCTCGGCGTGGGTCAGCGTCTCCCATGCCTCGAAGTGGTTCTCGGTGCCCGCGGGGCGCCGTCCTTCGGTGAGCTTGCGCGTGTTCTCCATGCCGATGCCCAGCCGCGTGTGCAGGGCGTTGTAGCCGACCTCGGTCGCCGGTCCGATGCCCTTGGTCAGGCTCCCGCCGCACAGCCAGGAGGGCACCGGCGCGCCGAGCTCGTACGCGGCGTGGAAGCCGAGCGCGTGCCGGAAGCGGTCCTTGAACTCCGGGTAGAGGTCGCGGCCCTGGATCCGCGAGGTCTCGGCGACGTGCATGGTCGCGGCGATCCCCATGCCGGTGTGGCCGAAGTCCCGGCAGGTCTCCTGCGCGAGGCCGTCCACGAACGTGCTCTGGCCGTGCCAGTAGTCGACCAGCTCGCTCTTGGTGTCGATGCTCGAGCGCGGCGGGTACTTCGGCTGCGGCCCGTCGGAGGCCAGGTAGAAGTACGCGGGGACGCGGCCCAGGTAGATGGCCATGGCCTTGTCGTAGCTCGCGCGGTCGTCGAGGTGGACGGAGATGCCGACGGCGGCGTCCATCATGATCAGTTCCCAGTTGCCGTTGCTGTTCGGCTTGCCGCCCGCGACCTCGGGCAGGTAGACGTCGCGCAGCATGGTGGCGAACCGCCCCTGGTTCGGCCATCCGCCGGTGTACGTGTGCTTGATGATCTCGGCGGCGCGCGGCCAGGTGGATCCCGCCCAGCCGCTCTGCAGCGGGGCGTTGCTGTTGGTGTGGTCCTTGATCTTGGCGGACCAGGCGTCCATCAGCTCGATCGACTTCTTCGCGTACTTCGCGTCGCGGGTGATGTACCAGGCGAGTGCGTCGCTGTACGCCGCGATGGCGTCCTCGCGCTCGTCGGAACAGCCGATGTCCGGGTTCGAGTACGAGCCGCACTCGACGACGGCGCGCGGCTTGGGCGTGCGCGACTGCGAGCCGTACGGGCTCGCGAGCATGGCGTCGAACGCGGACTTCCACGGCTGCTGCCCCGCCTGGACCTTCGCGCGCACGAAGTCCAGCTGGGCCCGGCTGTTGAGGACCCCGGGGTGGGCGAACTGCGCGGGGGCCACAGCGGCGGCGGGAGCCGGCCGTGGGGGGCCGGCGTGGGCGGTGGGGGTGAGGGTCAGGGCCGCGGTTAAGCCGAGGGCGAGGGCGGCCAGCCCGGCGGGGACTCCGTAACGCATGAAGCGCCTTCCGGTCGGAGGTGGGGGGAACGGGGAATTCCTGCCGCCGAAAGTACCCATGGGCATGCCAAGTTGACAACGTTATCCGACAGGAAACTTTCCTATTGCTTCCACCCGCCGGGGCCGACTACTCCTCCCCGGCCGCCTCGGCGCGCTTGCGCCTGCGGTGCGCGGCGACCCGCGCGCGCGTGGCGCAGGCGGTGGAGCAGTAGCGGCGGGCGCTGCCCGGCCCGGCGCCGAGGAAGAACCGCCCGCAGCCCTCGGCGGCGCAGGCACCCCACGTGATCCGCCCGTACTCGGTGAGCAGTTGGGAGAGCGCCAGGGCCCCGGAGGCCAGGAACCACTCGCCCCAACCGGCCTGCTCCCCCCGGTCCACGTGCAGGTGCCAGGGGTGGCCGTCGTGCCGGGTCAGCCGGGGCCGGGTGCCGTGCAGCGCGAAGAGCGCGTTGAGGGCCTCGGCGGCGCGGTCCTCGTCGGTCTCGGCGAGCACCGCCCCCATCCGCCGGGCGGCGGCCCGCAGTTCGGCCGCGCAGTCCTCCGTGAAGGCCTCCTCGGTGAGATCGCCGGGGTGCTCCCCGTGCCGCGCGAGGAGCACCGCCAGCTCGGCGCGCGGCAGTTCGGGGTCCACGCGCACCGCCTCGGCGAGATCGATCAGCCGCCGGCCGACCGAGAACCCCTGCGCGGAGTCGGTCATCTCCGGATCCTTTCGCTCTACACCCGTATGACGTAACGTCTTGTTCCGCTATCACGTTACACACCTCAGGGGGGTCCGGGGATGCACGGGTTCGGGCGGTACCTGGCCGCCGCGCTGGCCGCGCGGTTCGCCTCGGAGGGCATGAGCCTCGCAGTGGTCCTGCTCGCCCTCGAGCGCACCGGGAGCGCCGCGCACGGGGCCTTCGTCCTGACCGCCTGGCTGGCTCCGCACATCCTGGCGGCTCCGCTCGCCGGGGTGGCCGCTTCCCGGACCCGCCGGCCGAGGCTCTTCCACGTGGGCGCGCTGGCCGGGTTCACCTGCGCGGTGGCGGCGCTGTCCGTGCTGCTGGGGCGGGCCCCGGCGCCGCTGGTGCTCGCGGTGGCGCTGCTGGGCGGCAGCTGCGGGCCGATGGTGACGGGCGGGATGTCCAGCCTGGTCGCCGGCCTGGTCCCGGCCGGCGCCGCGCGGGACCGGGCGTACGCGTGGGACGCGTCCACGTACAACGCCGCCGCGGTCACCGCCCCGGCGGTGGTGGGCCTGGCCGCCGCGCTGGGCTCGGCCGCGCCCGCGATGGCCGCCCTCGCGCTGGCCGGTGCGCTTGCGGCGGCGCTGGCCGCGACCCTCCCGTACGGAACAGGGCAGCCGGCCCCGGCGGAGAACGGCGGGTCCGTGGGCCGGCCGAGCCCTGCCCCGGCCGGCCTGGGGGCCGGGCTGGCGGCCCTGTGGCGGATCCGGGAGCTGCGGGCGATCACCTCGGCCACGACGCTGGCCTTCGTCGGCATCGGCACGCTCACCACCACCTCGGTACTGCTGGCCTCGCGACTCGGCAGCCCGGGCGCCGGGGGCGTGCTGATGACGGCCTTCGCGGTGGGCGCGCTGGGGGGCTCCCTGACGCTGGGCCGGATCACGGTGGTGGAGCCGGGGCGGCTGGCGCGCTGGGCGATGGCGGGCACCGGGGCCGCCCTGGCGGCGGCCGCGTTCGCCCCGTCCGTCACCCTCGCGGCGGTGCTGTTCACTGCCGCCGGGGTGTGCGACGGGCCGCTGCTGACGGCCACCCTCCGGATCCGCTCGCAGTACGCGCCCGACGCCGTGCGGACCCAGGTGTTCACCCTCGGGGCGGGGCTCAAGCTGACCGCAGCGTCGGTCGGCGCCGCGCTCGTGGGCTTCGCCGCGGCCGCGCCGCCGCAGGCGCTGCTGGCCGGGATCTCCGTACTGATCCTGGCGGCGGCACTGCTGCACGCACTGGTGGCGCGGTCGGCCCCGGCAGCGGCCGGCGGGGCGGGGACTACAGCGCCGTCGGGAGGTTCCGCCACAGCTCCGGCCGGTCGGCGGACTCCCGGAGGGCCTTGAGCGCGGCCGGGTGCGGGGTGGCGTACAGCTCGGGGTAGTCGACCTCGCCGAGCTCGGGGCGTACGGGGAAGGCGAGTTGCTCGGCGTCCAGGGCGAACTGGGCGTCCACGCCCGGCTTGTTGCCGCGGGGGTCCTGGCGGGCCCACTCCGCGGCGCCGGGCAGCCGGAGGGCGATCAGCCCGTGGACGAGGGGGTTCGAGCCGTCGTCGTCGGCGAGCCGCTGGTAGCAGAGGCCGGCCGGGATGCCCCGGGCCCGCAACAGGGCGACCAGCGCATGGGACTTGGCGTAGCAGATGCCGTTGCGCGTGCCCAGTACGTCGGAGGCGCGCCAGGAGACGCGCAGGTCCCCGGAGTCGGCGGAGTGCGGGATGGTGTCGCGGACGAACTCGAAGGCGACCTTGGCGTATGAGTATGCGTCGCCGGTGGCGCTCCAGAGGGCGTCGGCGGTTTCCCGGACGAGCGGGTGGTCGTGGTCGATGACCTCGTCCGCCGCCACATAGGCGTGACTGTCTGGGTTTTGCGGGATCAGCTGCATGGCTCGGAGCATAGGCATACCCCCGACCGCAGATCAATGGATTTGCAGTCGGGGGTATATCTATTCAGTCATCGAAGGGAGCCGACGCCCTTAACGGGCGAGCTCCTCCTTGAGCGCCTGGAGGAAGCCGTCCACGTCTTCCTCCTGGGTGTCGAAGCCGCACATCCAGCGCACGTGCCCGGCGACCTCGTCCCAGAAGTAGAAGCGGTAGCGCTTCTGCAGCCGCCGCGACACCTCGTGCGGCAGCTTCGCGAACACCGCGTTGGCCTGCACCGGGTAGAGGATCTCCACCCCGTCGGTCTCGCGCACGCCCGCTGCCAGCCGCTGCGCCATCGCATTGGCGTGCTGCGCGTTGCGCAGCCACAGGTCCTTGGCGAGCAGGGCCTCCAGCTGTACCGACACGAACCGCATCTTGGACGCGAGCTGCATCGACATCTTGCGGATGTGCTTCATCTGCCGGACCGCGTCCGGGTTGACGACCACCACGGCTTCGCCGAACATCATGCCGTTCTTGGTGCCGCCGTACGACAGCACGTCCACGCCCACCGTGTTGGTGAACGTGCGCATCGGCACGTCGAGCGAGGCCGCGGCGTTGGCTATCCGGGCCCCGTCGAGGTGGACCTTCATGCCGTGGCCGTGCGCGTGCTCGCAGATCGCCCGGATCTCGTCCGGCGTGTACACCGTGCCCAGCTCGGTGTTCTGGGTGATCGAGACGACCTGCGGCATCGCCCGGTGCTCGTCGTCCCAGCCCCAGGCCTGCCGGTCGATGAGCTCGGGGGTGAGCTTGCCGTCCGGGGTCGGGACGGTGAGCAGCTTGAGCCCGGCCATCCGCTCCGGGGCGCCGCCCTCGTCGACGTTGATGTGTGCCGTCTCGGCACAGATCACCGCACCCCAGCGGTCCGTCAGGGCCTGGAGGGCCGTGACGTTCGCGCCGGTGCCGTTGAAGACCGGGAACGCCTCCGCGTACGGGCCGAAGTGGCTGCGGATGATCTTCTGCAGGTTCTCGGTGTACTCGTCCTCGCCATAGGCGACCTGGTGGCCGCCGTTGGCCAGGGCAAGGGCCTCCAGGATCTCTGGATGGACCCCCGCGTAGTTGTCGCTCGCGAAACCGCGTACCGCCGGATCGTGGTGGCGGCGGGCATCGGTCTTCACGGTTGCGGAGTGAGCCACAGACGCTGTCCGTTCACATCGATGGCGGGCCGCTCCCACACGCCGGCGATGGCCTCGGCCAGCTCCTTGACGTCGGTGAAGCCCGCGAACTTCGCATTGGGGCGCTCGGCGCGCATGGCGTCGTGCACCAGTGCCTTGATCACCAGGATCGCAGCCGCGGCGCCCGGCCCCTCCTCGCCCCCCGCCTTGCGGAAGGAATCGGCGAGGGAGAGCGTCCAGGCCTCGGCGGCCGCCTTGCCCGCGTTGTACGCGGCATTGTTGGCGACCGGCTTGTGCGCGCCGGACTGGCTGACGAGGACGTAGCGGCCCCGGTCACTGCGCAGCAGCGCGTCGTGGAAGGCGAGCGACGTGTGCTGGACGGTGCGGATCAGGAGCTTCTCCAGGAAGTCCCAGTCCGCGAGGTCCGTGTCGGTGAAGGTGGTGCTGCCGCGCCAGCCGCCCACGAGGTGGACGAGCCCGTCCACGCGGCCGAACTCCTTCTCGGTCCGGTCGGCCCAGGCCTTGGTGGCCTCCAGGTCGAGCAGGTCGACGGTGTCACCTGTGACGGTGGCGCCGCCGTGTGCGTAGCGGGCCGCGTCCACGGATTCCGCGAGACGCGTCGGGTCGGCGTCGGCCGCCACGACCACGGCACCCGCCTCGGCGAGGCGGAGCAGTGCGGCGTGGCCGGCGGGGCCGCCGGCCCCGGCCACCGCGACGACAGCCCCGTGCAGCTTGCCGTTCCCGGTCTTCCCAGCGCTGTTCATCTGTGCAGCCTCCTGTGCGCGAGCGCTCACGCGGCGACCCGCTCGGCCGAATCGGCGTTCACTGCAGTGATGCCCTTCGTGGAGGCGATCACTCCCTTGAGCTTCTTGGCGAGCGCCTCATAGAACATGCTCAGCGGAAACTCGTCGGGAAGCACGTCGTCGACGAGCTTGCGCGGCGGCTGCGTCAGGTCGAGGGCGTCGGGGCCCTTGGCCCACTTGGAGCCCGGGTGCGGGGCGAGGTAGGTGGAGACGAGCTCGTACGCCTTGAACCAGTGGACGAGCTTCGGGCGGTCGATGCCGGCCCGGTAGAGGTCCTCGATCTCGGCGCACAGCTGGTTGGTGACCTGCGGGGCGCGCATCCAGTCGATCTTCAGCTTGTTGTCCGTCCAGCGCACGACGTCGTGCTTGTGGAGGTACGCGAAGAGCAGCTGGCCGCCGAGGCCGTCGTAGTTGCGGTTGCGGTCGCCCGACACCGGGAAGCGGAACATCCGGTCGAACAGGACGGCGTACTGCACGTCACGGCCGTGCTCGTTGCCCTCGGACTCCAGCTTCACGGCCTCCTTGAAGGCGGTGAGGTCGCAGCGCAGCTCCTCCAGGCCGTACATCCAGAACGGCTGGCGCTGCTTGATCATGAAGGGGTCGAACGGCAGGTCGCCGTGGCTGTGGGTGCGGTCGTGGACCATGTCCCACAGGACGAAGGCCTTCTCGCAGCGCTCCTGGTCCTCGACCATGCGGGCGATGTCCTCGGGCAGCTCGATGCCCAGGATGTCGACGGCGGCCTCGGTGACCTTGCGGTAGCGGGCCGCCTCGCGGTCGCAGAAGATGCCGCCCCAGGTGAAGCGCTCGGGGGCCTCGCGGACGGCGATGGTCTCCGGGAAGAGCACGGCGGAGTGGGTGTCGTAGCCCGGGGTGAAGTCCTCGAAGGTGATGCCGAGGAACAGCGGGTTGTCGTACCGGGTGCGCTCCAGCTCGGAGAGCCACTCGGGCCACACCATCTTCAGGACGACGGCCTCGAAGTTGCGGTCGAGGTTGCCGTTCTGCGTGTACATGGGGAAGACGACCAGGTGCTGGAGCCCGTCGGCGCGCTGGGCGGCCGGGTGGAAGGCCAGCAGGGAGTCCAGGAAGTCCGGCACCTTGAAACCGTCCGCGACCCACTTGCGCAGGTCGGAGACGAGCGCGCGGTGGTACGAGGTGGCGTGCGGCAGCAGCGGCGACAGCGTCTCCACGGCGTCGATCGCCCGCTCGACGGCGGCCTCGACGTCGGCCGGGGTGGGGACGTCCACGGCCTCGAAGTCGATGGAGCCGTCCTTGGACTGCCAGGGGCGGATCTCCTCCACGGCGGCCTTGAGCTCGGGCCACGCCGGGTGGTCGACCACCCGCGCACCGGCGGTTATCACCGCACCACCAGAACCCGGCACAAGAATTTCCGTCATGTCACTTCCTCCACAGGAGAACCTCGCGTCAACACAGCGTATGGGTGCGGACCTCTCCTGCTCAAGTGGTTGCTCGGGAAATTATCCTGCGAGACCCCCATCGACGCCGCAATTCTTCCCGCCGTCCATCCGCCGAGCGACGGCTTCGCCCCTTTCGCGTACCGACGTTCGCGCCTGCCCCGCCCGGCGGGCAGCCCGCGCCCGTCCGGTGGGTGACGTGCGTCACCCACCGGGCAGGTGCATGCTCAGGCGGTGCCGTTCACGCGCCACGGAAGTGCGGGATGACCCTTTCGCCCCACTGCCGCAGGGTCTCCAGACAGGCCTCCTGCGGCACCGTGCCCATCTGGATCAGGCACATGATCTCGTCCGCCCCCGCCTCCCTGAGCCGCTGCACGTACGCGATGGCGTCGTCGGCGCCCCCGTACGCGTGGTCGGCGCGGAACGTGGCCGTCGACGTGGGCCGCACCGGGATGTCCTGCTCGTGCAGCCGGGCCACCACCTGCTCGGCCGCCCTGTGCATCTCCGCCGCCTCGTCGGCGCCCGCGACCACGGCTTCGTCCGGAATGCCCGTCCCCCCGTACCAGTGGCCGATGGACTGGGCGAAGAACCGCTGGCCCCGGATGCCGATCCGGCGCGCCTCGGCCGGGTCGTCCAGCACGATGGTCGGGCAGAGCACCGAGAAGTGGTCGTTGACGGCGGTGGAGACGAAGCGGGCGCCGTCCCGGCCGGCGACCGCCCCGTCGTACACGGCCCGCATCCCGGCGATGGACTCCGGTCCGGCGAATCCCATCACCAGGGCCCCGACGCCCAGCTCCGCGGCCTGTACGAGGGTCTCGGCGCGGCTGCACGCCAGGAACAGCGGCGGATGCGGGGTCTGCCGCGGCCGGGGCAGGATCGGGTGCGGGGCGATGTCGATCAGCTCGCCGTGGTACTCCAGCTCCTCCTCCTGCCAGGCCTTGCCGATGATCCGCAGCGCCTCCTCGACCTCCTGGGCGGTGCGCTCCCTGTCGACCCCGCACAGCGAGGTCTCCTGTTCGGTGCCGCCGCGCCCCGCGCCCAGGTCGACCCGACCGCCGGAGAGCAGGTCGAGCATGGCGGCCCGCTCGGCGACCCGGACCGGGTGGTTGAAGTTGAAGGGCATGCAGACGACCCCGTGGCCGATGCGTATGGTGTGCGTCCGGGCCGCGACCCAGGTCAGGAAGATTTCCGGGGCGGACATGTGTGCGTACCACTTCAGCGAGTGGTGCTCGACGGCCCAGATCCGGTCGAATCCCATCTGCTCGGCGAGCACGGCCTGCTCCACGCAGTCGTGGATGACCTGGTGCTCTCGTTCCACGGTCGGATCGGCGAGCTGAGCTTCGAAGATCACGGAGAATTTCACGATGCCTCCAGGGTTGCGTCCCGTGCCCGGCCACACTTCAATTCGGAATATGACTAGTAGTCATACGTCGAAGAAGCAAGACCTTCCGCCGACCGCATGGGCCGTGCTCGGGCTGCTGTCCTTCCCCGGGGAGCGCACCGGGTACGAGCTGAAGAAGTGGGCGGACTCCTCGCTGCGCTTCTTCTACTGGTCCCCGGCCATCAGCCAGATCTACGCCGAGCTGCGCCGGCTCGAGGAGCTGGGGTACGCGGCCTCCGCGCGCTCGGGCCCCGAGGAGGCCCGGGCCAAGCGGCGCTACGCCATCACCGACGCCGGCCGCGAGGCCCTCGCCGGCTGGGCCTCGGACACCGAGGAGGCCGGGCCCCCGGTGCTCAAGCACGGGCTGCTGCTGCGGGTCTGGCTCGGCCACCTCGCCGAGCCGGAGCGGCTGCGCGCGATGGTCGGCGACCATCTGGAGCGCACCCGGGGCGAACTGGCCGCGGTACGGGAGGCGATGGAGCAGGCGGGCGAGGTGCCGGAGTGGGCCTTCCCGGCGCTCGCGCTGCGCTGGAGCGAGCGGCAGCACCTGGCCGAACTGGAGCTGGGCGAGGCCCTGTTGGCGGATCTCGCCGAGCTGTCGGGGGACGAGGCGGGGGCCCGGAGCGGAGCCGCGGACCGGGATCGTCAAGGCGGCGGGGACGCGCCCACGCCCGGGTGACGCGGCAGGGCCGCCCCGGGGCCCGCGGCGGCGTACAGCCCTGGCGGGAACCGGCCTGCGGGCCCGTTCCGGGCGCTGCACGGGCGGTCTCATCGCATCCCCGGCGCACTAGCATGCGTCCTCACCGCGCGGCCGGTAGGGACACCGCGACCGCGCGGGGAGCCGCCGTCGACGGAAGCGAGAGAACCTTGACTTTCCTCACCATCGGTCACCGCGGGGTCATGGGTGTCGAGCCTGAGAACACCCTGCGGTCGTTCGTCCGCGCGGAGCGTTCCGGGATGGACGTCATCGCGCTGGACGTGCAGCTGAGCAAGGACGGCGTGCTCGTCGTCCTGCACGACGCCGAGGTGGACCGGACCACCGACGGCGCCGGGGCCGTAGCCGATCTGACCCTGGCCGCACTGCGCGAGCTGGACGCCGGCCAGGGCGAGCACGTGCCGGTCCTCGAGGAGGTCCTGGACGCGGTCCGGACCCCGCTCCAGGTGTCGGTCCAGGACCGGGCCGCCGCAGCCGCGCTGGCCGAGCTGGTCCTGCGCCACGACCTGATCGCGCGGGTGGAGGTCGCCTCCTTCCACGACGAGGTGCTCGCCGAGACGGCCCGGCTGGTGCCGGGGGTGCGGAGCAGCCTGTACGCGGACGACCACGCGGGGCAGCGCAGGACCGTCGTGGACCGGGCGCTGGCCGTGGGCGCGGCGACGGTCGCCCTGAACATCCGCGAACTCACCCTGGACACGGTGGAGGCGGTCCACGCGGCGGGGCTGCGGGTGACCGGCTGGACGGTCAACACCCTGCAGCAGTTGCGGCTGGCCCGGGCACTGGAACTGGACGGCGCGGGCACCGACTTCCCGGAGATCCGCAGCACGGGCCGGTTCCTGGCCTGACGGCCGCGCCCGGCCCCGGGCTCCCGGTTCCCCGCTCCGCGCTACAGCGGCTTGACCAGCAGCTCGAAGGCCAGGTCGTCGCGGAGCGGGACGCCGAAGCGCTCGTCGCCGTACGGGAAGGGGCTCAGCTCGCCGGTGCGCCGGTAGCCGCGGCGCACGTAGTAGGCGATGAGCTCTTCCCGTACGTTCACCACCGTCATCCGCATCTCCCTGGCGCCCCAGGTGTCGCGGGCGCGGCGCTCCGCCTCGGCGAGGATCTCCTTGCCGAGGCCGCCGCCCTGCAGCCCCGGGCGGACCGCGAACATCCCGAAGTAGGCGTGGTCGCCACGGTGTTCGAGCTGGCAGCAGGCGACGAGCTCGCCGGCGCGCTCCACGACGAGCAGGACGCCGTCGGCGGACTCGATGATCGCGCGGACCCCGTCGGGATCGGTGCGCTGCCCGTCCAGGTAGTCCGCCTCGGTGGTCCAGCCGGCGCGGCTGGCGTCCCCGCGGTAGGCCGACTCGACGAGCACCACCAGGTCCGGTACGTCCGCCTCTACGGCACTGCGGAAGTTCAGGGCGGTGGAGTGGGCGGTCGACATCGGGGGCTCCGTTCAGCTCAGCGGCATATGACATGCCCGGTGCGGCACGCAGAGCCTAACCCGGGGCGGCGTGCGGGTGTCCGGGCCGGGGCATCTCTTCCGGTGACGCCGACGAACCGGGGGTTTCCGCCGTGCACGGTCCCGCGCTGTCCCTTCCCGCTTCCCTCCCCGCCTGGCTGCTCGTCCTGTTGTGCGCCGTGAGCGGTGCGTACTGCCTGCGGCGGGTGCGCAGATCGGGCCGGGAGGCGCGCGGCGGGGCTGCGGGCGAGGCGCTGATGGGGTTCGGGATGGCGGTGATGGCCGTGCCGTCGGGCATCGGACCGTGGGGGCACGGGATCCTGCTGGCCGTGTTCTGCGGGGCCGTGCTGCACGCCCTGTGGCTGCTGCGGGGCGGGGTGCACCACGCGCACCACCTGGTCGGCTCGCTGGCCATGGCGTACATGGCGCTGACGATGGCCGACGAGCACGGGCACGGGCACGGCGGGGGCCTGCCGCTGGTCACCGGGGCGCTGCTGCTGTACTTCGCGGGGTACGTGCTGCTCGGCGGGGCGCGGCTGGTGACGGCCGGCGGGGGTGGGCAGCCGGTCCCGGGCGGGCCGCAGGCGGTGGCCACGGAGCTGACGCGGGCCTGCCGACTGGCCATGGGGATGGGGATGTTGGCGATGCTGCTGAGCCTGTGACGCCCTCGGGTCCGGGGGACAAACGTGTCCTGCGTCACCAATGCCGAAAGCCCGTACCCGCAGGTAGCCCCGCGCTCATAGGCTGGCGGGCATGATGGTCCCCGCCGCACTCCTGTTGCTCGGCGCCCTGACCGCTGTGCTCGCCCCCCGTCTGCTGGCCCGGGCGCAATGGCCCGACCGTGAGCCCGTCGTCGCCCTGTGGGTGTGGCAGTGCGTGGTGGGCGCGGTGCTCCTGTGCTTCGCCCTGTCGATGGTGCTGAGCGCGGCCGCCGCCTGGCTGGCGGTCCGGGGCCGGCTCTTCGCGGCGGCGCCGCACGGGGTGGTCGACGCGTACGCGCTGGGTCCGACCGGCGGCCCGTGGGCCGCGGGCACCGCGCTGGCGCTGGCGGGCTGCGGGCTGTGGACCGGGGCCCTGCTGACCCGGGAGGTGCTGCGGGCCCGGGCCCGGCGGCGGGCGCGGGGCGCCGAGCTGCTCGTACGGGCGCCGCTGATGCCCGGGGAGGACCCGGCCGGGGCGCGGCTCGTCGTACTGGAGGGAACGCGGCCCGACGCGTGGTGGCTGCCGGGTGCGGCCCCGCAGTTGGTGGTGACCACGGGCGCGCTCGGGCGGCTCAAGGGAAGCCAGCTGGATGCCGTACTGGCGCACGAGCAGGGTCACGCGGAGGCCCGGCACGACTGGCTGCTGCACTGCTCGCGGGCGCTGGCGGGCGGGTTCCCGCAGGTCCCGGTCTTCGCGGCGTTCGAGGCGGAGATGCACCGGCTCGTCGAACTGGCTGCCGACGACGTGGCCTCGCGGCGGTACGGGAGGCTGACGATCGCGCTGGCGCTGGTCGGACTCAACGAGGACCGGGGGGTGTTCGGGCCCTGTCCGAGTCCGCAGCCGCACGTGTCCGAGCGGGTGCGGCGGCTGCTGTCGGCGGCGCCCCGGCTGTCGGCGGGCCGCCGGCTGCGCCTGACCGCACTGGCCACACTGGTCCCGGCGGTCCCGCTGGTGGTGGCCCTGATGCCGGGTCTGAGCGCACTCGCCTGATCCGGTGATCCGGCCGGGTCCGATCCCGCGGCCTGATTCCGCCCGCCCGGGTGGACAGGCCGGAATCCGTCGTTTCCCCGAGGTGTGGAAGTCCCTGCTCTGGGTGATCCCCCGCGTCACCCAGAGCAGGTGACCCCCGTGCGCTGAGTATATTGGCTGGGAGCCAGTCAACGCAGGAGTAAGCATGTCCCCGCGCAGCGCATCGGTCAATGAAGAATTGCGCAGACGTTCCCGGGAGCGGCTGCTCCAGGCCACGGTCGAACTCGTCGCCGAGCGCGGCTACGAGGCCACGACGCTCGGCGACATCGCCGACCGGGCGGGCACGGCCCGCGGCCTGGTCTCGTACTACTTTCCGGGCAAGCGGCAGCTGCTGCAGTCGGCGGTGCACCGGCTGATGCACCGCACGCTGGACGCGGCCCTGGAGCGGGAGCCGCGCAGCGACGACGGCCGCGAGCGGCTCGCCCGCGCCGTCGACGCGGTCCTCGGGCTCGCCCGGGACGAGCCGCTGCTGATGCGGACCCACATGGCGGGCATCCTCCAGGCCGAGGGGTTCGTACAGTGCCCGGAGCAGCAGCGGCTGGCGGAGCTGCTCCGGGACACGGTCACGCGGTACGGCTCGGCGGACGTGGACACCGACTACCCGCTGCTGCGGGCCCTGCTGATGGGCGCGGTGGTCGCGGTCCTGCTGCCGGGGGCTCCGATGCCGCTGGCGCGGCTGCGGGCGGAGCTGTTCCAGCGGTACGGGCTGGACTGGGAGCTCGGGGTCCCGCCGGACGGCGGACCGCCCGGCGGAATATTTCCCTCAACGGGCTGACATCGTCGGCGGTCAGTGGTACTCGGGCTGGCTCTGCACGTTGAGCCGGTCCATCCGCACCCACTTCGCGCCCTCGGTGCGCCAGTCGTCGATCCGCAGCACGTCGAGGCCCTTGGCGATGTCGTTCGAGTAGATGTGGCCGTTGTAGTAGTACGCCGACCAGGACCCGCCGAGGCCGAGCTGGTCGGTGGTGAGCGGGCCGCGCTCGAAGTAGCCGATCTCCTTGGGCCGGGCGGAGTCGGTGAAGTCCCACACCGAGACGCCGCCCTGGTACCAGGCCTGGACCATGATGTCGCGGCCGCCGCCGACCGGGATCAGCGAGCCGTTGTGGGCCACGCAGTTCTCGGTGTCGGCCTGCATGCGCGGGATCTTGAAGTAGCTGCGGAAGACGAGCTTGCGCTGGTCGCCGCGGCCGGTGATGTCGTAGATGCCGTCGGCGCCGCGGTTCGGGCCCGTGGCCTCGTTGCAGGTGGGGCCGCCACCGCCGCCGAGCTCGTCGGTGAACACCACCTTGTCGGCCTTCTCGTTGAAGGTCGCCGAGTGCCAGAACGCGAAGTTCACGTTGTCCTGCACCCGGTCGATGACCCGCGGCTGCTCGGGCTTGCTGATGTCGAAGAGGATGCCGTCGCCCATGCAGGCCCCGGCGGCCAGCTTCTTCGACGGCAGCACGGTGATGTCGTGGCAGCCGGTGGTCTTGGTGACGCCGGGGTTGGTGGGCCCGCCCGGGTTGCCGCCGTCCGGGAAGAGGACGGGGAAGGCGACGACCGCCGCCTGCGTCGGGTTCTTCTTCGGGACCTTGATCACGGAGATTCCGTCGTGCGGAGGCTGACAGTCCGGGAACGCCTCGTTCGGGGAGTACGAGGCGACGTAGAGGTAGATGTCGCGCTCGCCCGGCACCAGTGTGTGGGTGTGGGAGCCGCAGTTGGTCTCGACGGACTTGATGTACTTGGGGTTCTTCTTGTCCTTGATGTCGAAGATCTTGATGCCCTCCCACGAGGACTTCTCCGTCGCGGGCTGCGAGACGCTGTTGCAGGAGTCGTCGCTGCGCGAGGAGTCGGTGGAGAGGAAGAGCAGGTCCCCCTGGACGGAGACGTCGTTCTGGCCGCCGGGGCAGAGCACCTGGCTGACGGCCTTCGGGGCCTTGGGGTCGGCGATGTCGTAGATCGTGAAGCCGTTGTAGTTGCCGGCGTAGGCGTATCTGCCCTGGAAGGCCAGGTCGGTGTTGATGACGCCCGGATACGTGCTCGGGATGTTGGTCAGGTGCCTGACGTTGGCGCTGTGCACGATCTCGTCCTGGCCGGGGATCTCCCCGGGGGCGAGTTCGCGGCCCGCGGCCGGATCCGCACTCTGCGTCGAGGCGCCGGGCGATAAGTCCCCCGGATCGGGGGTGGCGGCCGCGGGACCGGCCGCGAACAGCGTGGCGAGCAGCCCGGCCGCGGCCACGGCCGCCCCCAGACTCCTGTGCCGCACTCTGGTGGTGTGCTTCGAGGTCACTGTGCCCTCCCATGGGAGTCCGATCGATTCCGCTCGTGGTGGGAACGGAACCAGGACCCCGGCAGTATGTTCCTTACCATGGACATGGCAAAGGGCTTACTCGGTCGAACCACCGGGGCGGTCGTGGCCACGGGCCTCCTGCTCGCCCTGGCCGGCTGCCGGAGCGACGACGGCCGGGGAGCGGCGGAGCAAGGCGGTGCGCAGGTCATCGCCCCCGGCAGGCCGGGCGAGAAGGCCCGCACCCTCTCCCCCGGGGAAGCTGCCGGGCGACAGCCCGACGACAAGCCCAACGCGGCGGACCGGGCGTACGTGCAGCACATGATCGAACACCACCGGCAGGCGCTCACCATGAGCGCACTGGCCCCGGAACGGGCCTCGGCGGACGGGGTCAAGCGCCTCGCCGAGCGCATCTCGGCCGCCCAGCAGCCCGAAATCCGCGCGATGGAGCGCTGGTCGGCCCACTACCCGGCTCCCGGCGGGGCCCCGGCCGGCCACGACCACGGCGCGATGCCGGGCATGGCGACCGAGCAGCAGCTGAAACAGCTCACCGAGGCGAAGGGCGCCGACTTCGACCGGCTCTTCCTCACCCTGATGACCGCCCACCACGAGGGCGCGGTGAAGATGGCGGCCGAGGCCCTGGCCGCCGGAAACAACGGGGCGGTGGAGGAAATGGCCACCGAAGTGGTGGCCACGCAGACCGCCGAGATCCACCGGATGCGCGCGATGGGCTGACGGCCGCCGGGCCCGGTGGCATGCTGGGAACACCTGCGGGAGGAGCTCCGCCGTGCTTCGTGTCGCCGTCGTCGGTTCGGGCCCCAGCGGGGTCTACGCCGCTCAGACACTCGTACAGCAGCGTGAGGTGCCGGGCATCCGCGTCGACGTGCTGGACCGCCTGCCCGCGCCGTACGGGCTGGTGCGCTACGGGGTGGCCCCCGACCACGAGAAGATCAAATCGCTGCAGGGCAGCCTGCGCACCGTGCTGGAGGACGAGCGGATCCGCTTCCTCGGCAACGTCGAGGTCGGCGGGCCGCTGCTGACCACCGATCGACTGCTGGAGCTGTACCACGCGGTGGTGTACTGCGTGGGCGCCGCCCGCGACCGGATGCTCGGGATCCCCGGCGAGGAGCTGGCCGGGGTGCATTCCGCGACGGCCTTCGTGGCCTGGTACAGCGGGCACCCGGACGCGGAGGGCGAGGCCTTCGACCTGCCCGGGGTGGGCTCGGCGGTGGTCGTCGGGGCGGGCAACGTCGCCGTGGACGTGACGCGGATGCTGGCCAGGGGCGAGCCGGAGCTGGCCCCGACCGACATGCCGCAGCCGGCCCTCGGCGCACTCGCCGGCAGCGGGGTGAAGTCGGTCTCGATGGTGGCCCGACGCGGGCCCTCGCAGGGCAAGTTCACCACCAAGGAACTGCGGGAGCTGGGCACGCTGCCGGGTGTGGCCGCGGTCGTGGACCCCGCCGAGCTGGCGCTCGACCCCGCCTACGCCGACCAGGACGCGGCCGCCGCGCTGCCCGCGGTGGCCCGGCGCAACCTCGAGGCGCTGCGCGGCTGGGCCGAGCAGGACCCGGGTGACGCCCGGCGCCGGATCTCGCTGCGGTTCTACCTGCGCCCGGTGGAGGTACTGGGCGGCCCCGAAGGCCGGGTCACCGGGATGCGCTTCGAGCGGACCGCCCCGGACGGCCGCGGCGGGGTCGCCGGGACGGGCGTGTACGAGGACATCGAGGCGCAGTTGGTGCTGCGCTCGGTGGGGTACCAGGGCGTTCCGCTGCCCGGCCTGCCGTTCGACACCGCGAAGGCCACGGTCCCGCACGCCGCGGGCCGGGTGATGCGCGCGGGCCGGGCCTCGGTCGGCGAGTACGTGGCGGGCTGGATCAAGCGCGGCCCGACCGGGGTGATCGGTACCAACCGGCCCTGCGCCAAGGAGACGGCCTCCTCGCTGCTCCAGGACGCGGGGGCACTGGCCCGGCGCGAGCTGCCGGGCGACCCGCTGGACGCGCTGCGGGCGGCGGGGCTGCACCCCGTGGAGTGGCCGGGCTGGCTCGCGATCGAGGCGGCGGAGGCCGACCTCGGGCGCTCGCTGGGCCGCCGCTCGGTCAAGATCCCGGACTGGACGGGCCTGCTGGGCGCGGCGACTGGCAGCTAGGGGTGCCCGCAAGGTCCAGCCTGGCCCGACTGTGCGGCGCCCCTACGGGGTGCCCGCCCGGCGTGCCTCGTCCGCGGCGGCCGCGGTGAGCACGCTGTCGAGGAGCCCCGGGAACAGGCCCTCCAGCTCGGCCCGGCGCAGGGCGTTCATCTTCGCCGTCCCGCGGTAGGTCTGGCGGATCACGCCGGCCTCCCGCAGGACGCGGAAGTGGTGCGTGGTCGTCGACTTGGTGACCGGGAGGACGAAGTACGAGCACGCCAGCTCGTCCGGCGTGACCGCGAGGTCCCGCACGATCGACAGCCGCATCGGGTCCGACAGCGCGTGCAGCACCGCCTCGAGCCGGATCTCCGCAGGCTCGGGATGGGCGAGCGTACGGGTGGTGGCCGTATCCGTCACGTCTGCTGCTCCGTTCGCCCCGCTCCCGTGTGTGGTACGAGAAACACCGTAGTACACCGGCCGACCGCGCCCCCGGCCGAGTTGATCTACCAGGCGCGGTGGTACGGGGTGGGCACCCGGACCCCGGCGCCGAGTTCGGCGGCTGCGCGGCGGGCCCAGTACGGGTCCCGCAGCAGCTCGCGGCCCAGCAGGACCGCGTCCGCCTGTCCGTCGGCCAGGATGTTGCCGGCCTGCTCGGGCTCGGTGATCAGCCCGACGGCGGCCACCGGGAGGCCGGTCCGTGCCTTGACCTCGGCGGCGAACGGCACCTGGTAGCCCGGGCCCACGGGGATGTTCGCCCTCGGGGCCATCCCGCCGGTGGACACGTCCACCAGGTCCACCCCGTGCTCCTCGAGCAGCCCGGCCAGCCGGACCGTGTCCTGCGGGGTCCAGCCGGACTCCTCCAGCCAGTCGGTGGCGGAGACCCGGAAGAACAGCGGCAGCTCCTCGGGCCACACCGCCCGTACGGCGTCGACGACTTCGAGGGCGAAGCGCGTCCGGTTCTCGAAGGAGCCGCCGTACGCGTCGGTGCGCCGGTTGCTCTCGCCCGAGAGGAACTGGCCGATGAGGTAGCCGTGGGCGCCGTGGATCTCGACGACCTCGTAGCCGGCGGCCAGCGCGCGCCGCGCGGCGGCCGCGAACTGGCCGGTGATCTCGTGGATCTCGGCGGTCGTCAGCTCGTGCGGGACGGGGTCGCCCTCGGCGAACGGCACCGGGCTCGGCGCGCTCGGCAGCCACCCGTCCGCCCCGGGGGCGACGTAGCCGCCGCCTTCCCAGGGGCGGCCGGTCGAGGCCTTGCGGCCGGCGTGGGCGATCTGGAGGCCCGGGACGGCGCCCTGGGCCTTGATGAACGCGGTGATCGGGCGCAGCGCCTCGACTTGGGTGTCGTTCCAGATGCCGAGGTCGTACGGGGAGATCCGGCCCTCCGGGGACACGGCGGTGGCCTCCTGGAGGATGAGGCCGGTGCCGCCCACCGCGCGGGCGGCGTAGTGCGCGAAGTGCCAGGCGTGGGCCACGCCCGCGTTCGGGCCGGAGGCTTCGGCGACGTGCTGGCACATCGGCGCCATCCACACCCGGTTCGGGACGGTGACCGAGCGCAGGGCGAGGGGTGCGAAGAGGGCGGCGAAGGCGGCGGGAACGCCGGCGGCAGGGGTCGCGGGGGCGAGCGGGGCAGCACTCATGAAGGACTCTCCGGATGTGGCCGGGGGCACGCCGGTGATCGACGGCTTGTACGAACGTCACCGTACTACGAAACTTCTCGTACTACGAGACCTCTCGTACAAGCTCGTCGAGCTCCGCGTGCAGCGCCTCCGCCAGGGCGGCCAGGTCCGGCACCGCCGCCGCATCGGCGACCAGGCCGTAGTGGACCGTGCCCTTGTACGTGGAGACCGCGACCGCGAGTGCGTGCCCGCGGGCGAGCGGGGCGAGCGGATAGACCTCCCGGACCCGGCTGCCGCCGAGGGAGAAGGTGAAGCTGGGCAGCGGGACGCTGGTGACCAGGATGTCGAAGAGCAGCCGGGCCGCCTGCGCCACCAGCGGGCCGCCGAGGCGGTGCCCGAGCGGGTGGACGTGGTCGGCCAGCAGCGCGACGGCCCCGGCGCCGCGCGCGGGTCCGGCCTCCTTGTTGCGGTCCATGCCGGTCCGCACCCGGTGCAGGCGCAGCAGCGGGTCCGGCTCGGCGAGGGGAAGCCGGAGCAGGTAGCCGGAGAGCCGGTTGCCGTACTGCGCACCGCCCCGCCGGCGACGGGAGACCGGTATCAGGGCGCGCGGCCCGGGACCCTCCGGCTCGGGGTCGCCGCGGCCCACCAGCCAGCGCCGCAGGGCGCCCGCGACCATGGCGATCAGGACGTCGTTGACGGTGCCTCCGGCGACCTTCCGGATGCGGTTGACGTCGTCGAGGTCGAGCGCGAGGCCCGCCACCGCGCGGGTGCCGGTCTGCGCCGGGACGGCCGTCAGGGCGGCCGGGACGCCGAGCGGCAGTCCGGCGCGGGCGACGGACGCGCCGATCTCCAGGGCCTGGCCGACGTCCTGGACCCGGGCGGCCAGGACCCCGGGGAGGCTGCGCAGGGCGGAGCCGCCGGGCTGCGGTACGGGGGCCGGGCGCGCGGGACCCCGTACGGGCGGGCCCTCGTCGAAGAGCATGGCCGCCAGCGCGAGGGCGCCGAGCCCGTCGGCGAGGGCGTGGTGGAACTTGAAGAGCACCGCGAAGGAGCCCGGGTCGGGCCCGGCCAGGACGTGCGCCTCCCACGGCGGCCGGCTCCGGTCCAGCGGCCGCGCCATGAGGGGCCCGGCGGCGGCCTGCGGGTCGCCGGTGCGGACGAGGAACACGTGCCGGGCCGGATCGAAGTCCGCGTCGGACGACCAGGCGGCCGCGCCGAACGGCAGCAGCACGTCGTGGATGCGGCGGCGCAGGCCGGGGACGGCGGCGCAGCGGGCGGTGAGCAGCGCGGCGGCGCGGACCGCGGCGTCAGGACCGGGGCCGGGACCAGGGCCGGGGTCCTGCGGGGCGGCTTCGAAGACCGCGAGGGCGCCGAGGTGCATGGGGTGGGTGGCGGATTCGATCCGCCAGAAGGCGAGGTCGAGCGGCGAAAGGTGCTCGGTGGCCACGTAGTGCCTCTCGTGCGGTGGCAGAGGTGGAAGTCAACCCCTTTCGGACTCCTACGATCAAGTAGCCACCCTTTGAATACGCCTGTTGATCGATGGCGACCGGCTGGTCAGCTCAGCGGAGCGGCTGCCCGGCCGCTGTCGGCGGGCGGGTGCAGACTGGCTGGAAAGAAGTTCAGCACGACGACCGGGACGGCGAAGTCCGGAGGTGTCGACCATGTCCGAGGTGCTCCTGCTCGCGGGGACGCGCAAGGGCCTCTTCATCGGCCGCAGGCGGGGCGGCGGCCCCTGGGAGCTCGACGGGCCCCATTTCAACGCCCAGGCCGTCTATGCCGTCGCGGTCGACCGGCGAGGGCCGGTGCCCCGGCTGCTCGTCGGCGGGGACAGCTCGCACTGGGGGCCGTCCGTGTTCACCTCCGACGATTTGGGCGCGAGCTGGCAGGAGCCTGCGGAGCCCGCCGTGAAGTTCCCGAAGGACACCGGCGCCTCGCTGGAGCGGGTCTGGCAGCTGCATCCGGCCGGCCCCGAGGCGCCGGACGTGGTCTACGCGGGGACGGAACCGGCCGCCCTGTTCCGCTCGACGGACCGCGGGAAGTCCTTCGAGCTGGTCCGCCCGCTGTGGGAGCACCCGAGCCGGGGGAGCTGGGTGCCGGGCGGCGGCGGAGAGGGCCTGCACACCGTACTGACGGACCCGTCCGACCCCGACGCGGTGACGGTGGCGGTCTCCACCGCCGGGGTGTTCCGCACCCTGGACGGCGGCGCCGGCTGGACCCCGTCCAACGAGGGGGTCTCGGCGGTGTTCCTGCCGGATCCGCATCCGGAGTTCGGCCAGTGCGTGCACAAGGTCGCCCAGGACGCCGGGAACCGGAAGCGGCTGTACCTGCAGAACCACTGGGGCGTGTACCGCAGCGACGACGCCGGGGCCCGGTGGACCGACATCGGCGGCGGCCTGCCCTCCGACTTCGGCTTCGCGGTGGCCGCGCACCCGCACCGGCCGGACACCGCGTACGTCTTCCCGCTCAACGCCGACTCCGACCGGGTCCCGGCGGAGCACCGGTGCCGGGTCTTCCGCACCCGGGACGCGGGCGCCAGCTGGGAGCCGCTCACGCGCGGGCTGCCGGCCGGCGACCACTACGGGACGGTGCTGCGGGACGCCCTGTGCACGGACGACGCGGACCCGGCAGGGGTCTACTTCGGCAACCGCAACGGCGAGCTGTACGCCAGCCACGACGACGGGGACAGCTGGCAGCTGCTGGCCGAGCACCTGCCGGACGTGCTGTGCGTACGGGCGGCGGTGCTGGCTCACTGAATCGGCCAGTAGAGTGACTCCCTGTGGCAGCACGACCGTTGAACGAGATCGTCGAGCCGGGCTGGGCCCGGGCTCTGGAGCCGGTGGCGGCGCAGATCGCCGCGATGGGCGACTTCCTCCGCTCCGAGATCGCGGCGGGGAGGACGTACCTGCCGGCCGGGGCGAACGTACTGCGCGCCTTCCAGCAGCCCTTCGAAGAGGTGAAGGTGCTGATCGTCGGCCAGGACCCGTACCCCACCCCGGGGCACGCGATGGGCCTGTCCTTCTCGGTCGCGCCCGACGTCAGCCCGTGGCCGCCCAGCCTGGACAACATCTTCCGCGAGCTGTACGCGGACCTCGGCATGCCCCGGCCGGCGAACGGGGACCTCACCCCGTGGACCCGGCAGGGGGTGCTGCTGCTGAACCGCGCGCTGACCACCGCCCCGCGCAAGACCGGCGGCCATCGGGGCAAGGGCTGGGAGGCCGTCACCGAGCAGGCCATCCGGGCGCTGGCCGCGCGCGGCAAGCCACTCGTGTCGGTGCTGTGGGGCCGGGACGCCCGCAATCTGCGGCCGCTGCTGGGCGAGTTGCCGGCCGTGGAGTCCGTCCACCCCTCCCCCATGTCCGCGGCGAACGGGTTCTTCGGATCGCGGCCGTTCAGCCGGACGAACGACCTGCTGGTCCGTCAGGGAGCACAGCCGGTGGACTGGCGGCTCCCCTCCGCCAGTTGATCATTCGGTTGAACGGTATACGACATTCAACGGATAAATACGGACAGAAGCCGCCGGATAAGGCCCTGCCCGAACACTCGGTTCCGATAAGCCAGTAGCATGCGGCGCCATGAGCTCCCCCACTGGGCCCGCAAATGGCCTGCCCGTACGAATGCCGCGACCCCGCCCTGCCGGACGGCACCGCCGACCCGAGCCCGCGGTGGCGCCCGAGGGCGCGCCCGCGCTGGTGCTCGCCGTGCCCGGTGCCCCTTCGGCCGCCTCGCGGGGGCTGGCGGAAGAGATCATCAGCATCGGCCGCTCCGAGCTGCCGGGCCTGGACGTCCGCATCGGCTTCCTCGAGGGCGATGACGCCGGGGGCTCCGAGTTCCCGGCCCTCGCCGGCGTGCTGACCGCGGTCGCGGCCGAGCGCGTCGCGCGCGCGGAGTTCGCCCGCGCCGCCGGCCACGAGGTACCCGCGCCGACCGGCCCGGACGCCGTGGTCGTCCCGCTGCTGGCCGGCCCCGACGCCGACCTGCTGCGCCGGATGCGCCAGGCCGTCATGGACTCCTCGGCCGCCGCCGAGCTGGCCGAGGTGCTCGGCCCGCACCCGCTGCTCGCCGAAGGCCTGCACGTACGGCTCTCCGAGGCGGGCCTGGCCCGCGCCGACCGCGCCCGGCTGTTCACCGTCACCACCGCCGCCGACGGCATCATCGTGGCGACCACCGGCGGCGCGGAGGCCGTCCAGGTCGCCGGGGTCACCGGCATGCTGCTGGCCGCCCGCCTCGCGGTGCCCGTCAAGGCCGCCGCGCTCGACCAGGAGGGTTCGGTGGCCGCGGTCGCCGAGCAGCTGCGCAGCGAGGGCTCCACGCAGCTCGCGCTCGCCCCCTACCTGATCGGCCCGGAGGCAGCCGAGGGACTGCTGGACACGGCGTGCAAGGAGGCCGACTGCGCGGCCTCCGAGGTGCTCGGTGCCTACTCGGCGCTCGGCAAGCTCGTCGTCACCCAGTACTCCGCGGCGCTCGGCCTCCCCCAGGGCGCCGCTGCCCACTGATCCTTGTCCGGACCGCTCGTACGGGGGCCCGTGCCCCGGGATTCTTCCCGGGGCACGGGCCCTCGGCCGTGCACACGCGCGTGGCGGGTCAGGCGAAGACCACGCAGGTGGCGGCCGGCACCGCCACCGAGCCGGCCCGGCGCGGCTGCCCGGTCAGCGGGTCGACGTCGAACCACGTGACGTCCCCGGAGCGCTCGTTGGCCGCGTACAGCCGGCGCCCCGAAGGGTCGGCGGCGAGGTCCCGCGGCCAGCTGCCGCCGCAGTCCACGCTGCCCGTGAGCCGCGGTTTCCCGGCCCCGTCGGCGAGGGAGAAGGTGGCGATCGTGTCGGCGCCGCGGACGGCGGCCCAGACGAACCGGCCGTCGGGCGAGGCCACCACCGCCGAGGGATGGGCCCGTACGCCCCCTGGAGCGCCCGCAGAGGCGACCGGAACCTCGCCGACCGGTTCCAGTTGCCCGGAGACCGGGTTCCAGCGGCAGACGGTCAGCTGCGGCTCCAGCTCGTGCAGGACGTAGACCACCTCGCCGGCCGGGTGGAAGGCGAGGTGGCGCGGGCCCGTCCCGGCGCGCAGCGCGGTCTCGCCGTGCAGGTGCAGCGCCCCGGTGGCCGGGTCCGGTGCGCAGACCCGGACCGAATCGGTGCCGAGGTCCACGCTGAGCACCCAGCGGCCGCTCGGATCGGGCAGCATCTGGTGGGCGTGCGGCCGTTCCTGGCGGCTCGCGTCGGGGCCGGAGCCCTGGTGGGCGAGGATCGAGGCGGGCCCGGACAGGGTGCCGTCCGCGGCGAGCGGGAGGCTGCTGACGCTGCCGGAGGTGTAGTTGGCGGTCAGCAGCCGGCGCCCGGCCACGCTGAGGTGGGTCGGCCCGGAGCCGCCGACGCGGACGGCCGGGCCGAAGGCGGTGAGGCCGTCGGGGGTGGGCCGGAAGGCGGCGACCGCACCCTGCTCGGTCTCGCTCACGGCGTACAGCACGCCGGTGGCCCGGTCGACGGCGAGGTACGAGGGGTCCGCGACCGCATCGGTGGCGGAGAGCAGGGTCAGTGCACCGGTCGCGGGGTCCACGGCCGCGGTGGTGATGCCGCGGCCGCCTCCCGAGGTGAACGAGCCGATGTGGACGCGGTGTCCGCCGATCCGGGCGTTTTCGTACGCGCCCTCCGTACCGTCCGCTTCGCCCACGGGATGCCCCTCTCCACCGTTCCGGATCGATCCGTGCGGAGCCGACGGTAACAGAAGGTCTAGACCAGATCTCGCCCTCGGGCGCGTTCCTGTGCGCCGGGGTGGTGCACGTACGCCGTCGAGCTCGGCCGGTCGTCGTACGTGCGGTGGAAGACCGGGGTCGCGGAACCCGAGATCGGGGGCACGATCCAGGACCAGTCGGCGCCCACCTCGCGCCCCTTGCGCTCCTCCCGCTCTATGTGATTGAGGAAGCGCCGCGACTCGGTGTGGTGGTCCGCGATGGTGACGCCCGCCCGGTCGAAGGAGTCCAGCACGGCCCGGTTGAGCTCGACGAGCGCGCGGTCCTTCCAGAGCGAGCGGTCGCTGGAGGTGTCCAGGCCCAGGCGCCGGGCGACGGCGGGAAGGAGGTTGTACCGGTCGGTGTCCGCGAGGTTGCGGGCGCCGATCTCGGTTCCCATGTACCAGCCGTTGAAGGGCGCGGCCGGGTAGTGGAGGCCGCCGATCTCCAGGCACATGTTGGAGATGGCGGGTACGGCGTGCCAGCGCAGCCCCCAGTCGGCCCAGCCCGCGTCGTCGGGATGCGCGATCGGGACCTCCAGCACGGCGTCCGCGGGGGTGTCGAACCAGCGGGGCTTGTCGTCGACGCCCTGGACCACCAGCGGCAGCAGGTCGAAAGGGGTGCCGGCGCCCCCGGCCCAGCCGAGGGCGAGCAGCGCACTGGTGAGGGGCGCGTTGCGGGCATCGCCCACGGTGACGGAGTGGTGGTCGCCGTAGCCGGCGTACCGGACGAGCTGCTCGCTCCAGATCAGCGGGCCGGGGCGGTCCGGGGCGTCCGGGGCGAAGACGGTGATGGTGGGCCTGACCCGGCCCCCGTTGGTCGCGTCACGCAGGTGCTCGAAGCACTCGGCTGCGATGTCCTCGGCGGCGGTGAGGTCGCGGCGGTCGCGCACGCGCAGCGAGTTCCAGTACAGCCTGCCTATGCAGCGGTTACTGTTGCGCCAGGCGACGCGGGCCCCGTGGACGAGCTCCTGCGGGGTGTGCCGGTAGGTTCCGGTTTCCGCGAGCTCGGCCCGCACGGCCGCGAGCCGGGCCCTCGGATCACCGGCCTGCGGATTCTCCCGGTGGAAGAGTCGGACGAACTCCTCGGCTGCTTCCCACACTTGGGCTGTGGTCGAGCGCTGTTGAAGTATTTCCATCCCGGGCGGTTACCCCCTGTCCGACCAGATCCACCCTGTACGTGCCGGATGAATGTGCAATCAACAATCACCCGTTGTACATGCCGCAGGTCAGCGGCATACGGCACGCACGTCCGGAACACTCCACCGAGTGATCTTCGGGCCATTGCCCTGCGGGGCAGGGCTGACAGGGCGTAGGATCCGCCGTCGTCAGAGCCCTGACCTCGCAGATCAGGCACGGGGGCCGGGTCAGGCGCTGATGACGAGGGGCGCGCGCGGGTCGGTGCGCAGCGGGGCGTGGAGGGCCACGAGGGCGTGCTCCAGGCCGTGCAGGTGCGCGAGGGCCGGTTCCGCGGCGGCGGGCCGGGGGTGGCTGGGAACAGCGGGTTCCGTCGTGGTCCGCGGAGTGGTCAGCGCCTCCACGGCCGCCTCCACCCGCCAGCAGGCCGCGGCCAGTCGGGCGTCGTGCGAGGCCTGCGGATCGGCGGCGACGGCCACCAGGCCGCGCACCTCCCGGGCGCAGTCGTCGAGCAGCCCGAGGACCTGCCGGGCCCGGGCCTTGCGGGCGCGCAGCGGGCTCAGCGGGTGGACGAGGGGGGCGAGGGCCATCCGTACGCGGCCCAGCAGCAGTTCGAGTTCGGCCGCGTGCGGGGCGGGATCGGCGTCCGGGTCCCCGGCGAGCCGGTCGAGGGAGGCCGCGGTGGAGGCCCGTACGCAGTGCAGGGCGCGCTGGATCCAGGCGTCGTTGGCGGCGTGGGTGGTCACGGGGAGGACGAGCACCACGGCGAGGGCGGCGCCCAGCGCGCCGATCGCGGTCTCCTGGAAGCGCAGCACGAGCAGCCCGGGGTGCAGGACGCCGAGGAGTCCGTAGAGCAGCCCGGCCATGACGGTGACGAAGAACATCATCCAGGAGTACGAGGGCGCCGCGGTGTAGAAGATCCCGAAGACGCACACGGCGACCAGTGCGGCGGTCGGCGCGGGCGCGCCGTGCAGCGGTACGGCGATCAGCAGCCCGGCGGCGATGCCGACGACCGTGCCGAGGACCCGACGGAACCCGCGGACGAGGGTCTCGCCCCGGGAGGCGGTGTTGACGAAGATCCACCAGGCGGTGCCGACGGCCCAGTACCAGCGGTCGTCGGAGAGCGCCTGGCCGATGCCGAGCGCGAACGCGCAGGCGGCGGTGGCCTGGAAGGCCTGCCGCGTGGTCGGCCGGGCCAGGCCGGCGCCGGGCAGGCCGGGCGGGGCGGCGGGCGGCGGGGTGCGCCGCTCGATGGGCCACAGCAGGAACCGCACCACGCCGGCGCAGAGCAGCGCCAGCCCGACGGCGGCGTACAGCTCGGGCAGCTGGCCGGGGACGGCGTGCAGGAACTGGGTGACGAAGAACATCATGAAGCCGAAGATCCCGAGGGCGTGCCCGCGCGGCCCCCAGCGGCGGGCGTAGACCCCGGCGAACACGACCGCGAGGAAGGCGGCGTCCCGGGCGAGCGGCACCCCGTGCAGGGTGGTGGCCAGCGCGAGGACGGGGAAGCCGGCGACGGGGAGCAGGGCGCTGGTGACGCGCTGGGCCCGCACGGTCGGGTCGAGCACGGTGAACAGGGTGAGCAGGGCTGCCAGCCCTCCGGTGATGGAGGCGGTGAGGGAGAGGCCGCACACCTCGGCCACGGCGACGGCGAGCACGACGCCGAGCACGGCCCGCAGCGAGTTCTTCAGCCTCAGGCGCCCCGGATCCGGAGCAACGAACATCCTCTTCACGGCGGTGTGCCGCCCCCCTCGAGTGGTGCGCGCCGTCCCGGCGGCGGCCCGGGGGTGGTGGGCGGCAGGCGGGCACGACGAAGGCACCGCGCTCCGGACCGGCCTCGTTGCCGCCCGGCGCTGCGCGGCGCCGTAAGTACATGGATACAGCACAGATAAGCATCCGAGGGCCCACTGGCTCAACTCGGCACCGGATCACTGGGCCATTGGCCCAATGCTGTGGCCCACGGTTCGGCCACCTCCGGCCAACGGACCAGCAGGGGCTCAGGCGGGGCGGCGGGCGTAGCAGAAGAGGTGCTCCTCGGGCTCGACCGCTTCGGCGGCTCCGGCGGCCCCTGCGCCCTCGGCCTCCGCCTGCGCCTCGGGCCGGAACAGCGCGGTGTGGTGTTCCAGCACCTCCAGCCCGGCCGCGCCCAGCAGCCGCAGGTGCTCCGCCGTGGACAGGCTGCTGACAGTGACTTCGTGCCCCATCCACACGATGTCGAGATCGCTGATGTCGCCCGGCACGGTGGCCATCACGAAGTACCCGCCGGGCGCCACCCACGAAGCCATCCGCTCCAGCGCCGCCGCCACCTCCTCCTGGGACATCACCAGCAGCGGGAAGAAGGAGCACACCGCGTCGAAGCCGCCCGCCGCGGCCGCGTACGTCCGGACGTCGGCCTGTTCGAAGCGGGCCTGCGGTACGCGGGAACGCGCGAGGTCGACCATGTGCGCCGAGACGTCGATGCCGGTCACCGCGCAGCCCGCCCGGGCGAGCGCCTCGGCGGCCGGCCGGCCCGTACCGCTGCCGACGTCCAGCACACGGGCACCGGGGGCGAGGCGGGCGGTGAGCCAGTCCAGTGCGGCGAGCTGCCCGGGAACCTGCCCGAACACCTCCTCGTACCGTGCGCCGACCTCGTCGAAGACCTCCGCCGCGGACTTGCCACCACTCATCGGCGCCCCTCGCCCCCATCCTCGGTTCGCGCTTCCCGCCGTCCGTCCGGTCCCGGACGCCGTGGAGTTCCTGCCCGGGCGCGCGGCCGGGAAACGGCGGACCTCGGGATCACACCGGGCCGTGGGGTGCCGCCGCGGCGCGGCCCGACTCGATGATCCGGAGGTCCGCCGCCAGCGAGTCGAGCCAGGCCGTCGTGGCGAAGTAGACGGGCCCCGCGTCGGGCGGCGCCGCCTCGGCGGACGCGGGCATGGCCGGCACTCCGGATCCCGCGGCCCCGGGATCGCCCGGCGGGGCCGTCCCGCCCGAACGGGTCCCGCCCGAACGGGGGTCACGGGTCTTGTGCGGGGCGTCGGCCACCACCGCCGCCCGGCGCAGTCCGGCCGCCACACGGGCGGCGTAGTCCCCGAGCTTCGCCGCCTCGCTGCGGGCGAGCGGCGTCCCGTCCACGCTGCCCAGGACCCTCCCGGCGCCCCAGAGCACGTGGTGCCCGGTCATCACCGTGGCCTGCCAGTCCGGGCCCGGCCCGGCCGGGCGCTGCGTCTCGCTCTGGTACTGGGCGTATGCGGACTCGGCCATGACCAGCGTGATCCGGACCCGGTGCTCCGCGTCCTGCGGGGCCTGCGTGAGCCCCCGGGGCGCCGTGGCGACGGCGGTGGTCGACTCGACGTCGTCCGCGCAGGCGCGCAGCAGCCCGGCCACCGCCCGGCCGAGTTCGTCTTGGGCCCCGCGCGGCCAGGCCAGGATCCCGCACACGATTCCGATCGCGCTCCCGATGGTCACGTCGAGGAAGCGCACCTCGGCCAGCTGCCAGGTGACCGCGGACAGCTGGGCGAAGACGACGGCGACGACCAGTGTGAACAGCGCCTGCGCCCAGCCCACGCCCCGCACGGGCCCGATGGTGAACGTGAACAGCATCAGCGGCGGGAGCACGATCGCGTACACCAGGGTCTCCCCGCCGGTCAGGGCGAGCACCGTACCGGCGGCGAGCGCGCCCAGGCAGGTGCCGATCAGCGCGGTGCGCACGGTTCCGCGGGTCTGCACGGCGGTGGTCCGGGTGAGGCTGATGACCGCGAGCATCGCCCAGAAACCGTGCGGGAGGGAGTCGAGTCCGGCCACCGTACGGGCCACCGCGAGGGCCAGCGCGATCCGTACGGCGTTCTGGAAGTGCACGGACCGCGGCCCGGTGTGTGCGGCGATCCGGTGCCACCACAGCTGCACGGTGTTCAGCCGGACGTACCAGAACCGGTCCGCCGCGTCGCCCTCCGGGTGCGCGCCCCTCCCCTCCACGGCGATCTCCGCCGCCGTGCGCAGCGCCACCGCGGCGTCCGCGACCTCCAGGAGAGCGGCCTGCCGGCGGCGGGACTCGGGCAGGTCCGCGGGGGTGCGCGCGTTCCGTGCGCGCAGGCGGAGCAGTTCCGTCGAGTCCACGCCGGGCCGCCGTCCGTCGCGCAGCAGTGTGGAGGTTCCGGTCGCCGATGCGCGGACCGCGCCCAGCAGGTCGAGTCCGGCCTGTTTCGGCTCCCGTCCGGCCGGCGGTGGGGGCAGGTTGCGGAGCCGGGAGAGCAGGGTGCGTGCGGCCAGTCCGGTGTGGGCCAGGGCCCGCTCGCGCAGGCCCGGCCCGGCGGGGCGTTCCGCCTCCGGGACCCGGGAGGACCGCAGTGCCTCGGCGGCCGTCCGGGCCCGGTCGGAAGCAGAGCCGGTCAGGAGGTAGGGCGGCCGTTCCAGGGCGGCGGCGCAGCGGGCCGCCTCGGCCACGGAACCCGCGGCCCGCTCGGCGTACGTCGGCACCCGCGGGTCGGGCAGCACCCATGCCTCGGCCAGGATCAGCAGGAGGAGGCCGGTGAGGGCGCCGGCGAGCCGTTCGTCGAGGGTGTGCGGGGCGTACGGCGGGAAGCTGGGCAGGATGTACAGCAGTTGCAGCCCGGCGGCGGCGCCCGCCGGCCGGGGGCCTGCCGCCGCCGAGAAGGCCACGCAGAAGCCGATGACGGCCATGCCGAGGACGGCGCTCCAGGTCCGGACGGCGAGGAAGGTGCCCAGGGTCACCAGGACACAGACCACCGGCAGCAGCCTGAGCATCACGGCGGCCCGCTGCCGTCCCGTGCCCGGGATCCGGGAGAGGCCGGCCAGGGAGACGGCGCCGAAGAGGGCGTAGGTGGCGCTGACGGGCCGGTCGAGTCCGTACAGGAACAGGTAGAAGCCGCCGCAGGCGGCGAGCGTCGTCCGGACGGCCCGGCGGGCGGCCGCCGGCAGGGGGCCGGTGCCCGTCCGGAGGTCCCGTTCGAGTTCCCCAAGGGCTCGCACGGTTTCAGAATCCCACGTGGACGGCCGCGGGACCTGGGGACGGGAACTCAGGGGTGGGTGTTCCAGCCCGCGATCACCGGGAGGCCGTGTTCGGTGGACAGGATGCTGACCGTGCCGGTGCGCAGCAGGAAGAGCCGGCCGTCCTGCGGGGGCAGGCCCAGGTACCGGGCGGTGAGGACGCGCAGGAAGTGCCCGTGGGCGACGAGGACGGCGTCGCCGCGGTCCTCGGCGAGGACCGCGGCCGCCCGGGTTAGGGCGCGGTCCGCGCGGGCGCCGACCTCGGCGGCGTTCTCGCCGGGGTGTTCGGCGTCGCCGGGCGGGACGCCGTCGGTCCACAGGGACCAATCCGGCCGGGTCCGCCGGATCTCGGCCGTGGTGACGCCCTCGTACCCGCCGTAGTCCCATTCGCACAGGTCGGGGTCGGTGACGCCGCCGCTCAGTCCGGCGAGTTCGGCCGTGGCGACGGCCCGGCGCAGCGGGCTGGTCAGCACCAGGGCGAAGTGCCTGTCGCGGAAGTAGGGGGCCAGCGAGATGGCCTCCTCGACGCCGGTGGCGGTCAACGGTACGTCGGTCCGCCCGGTGTGCCGCCCCGTGGCGCTCCATTCCGTCTCGCCGTGTCTCACCAGCAGCAGGTCGCTCATTCTTCGGACCTTAAGCCCTCCGGCATGTCGGCGCCGGGGCATCCGGGCCGCCGGCGCCGCCGGGCGCGCCGGTGCCGGCCGTGGTGGCGCCGAATCGATGCGCAAACGCTGCGAGTGGTCCGCTCGGTGCGTGGTGGCGAGGCTCGGGGCATGGACGACAGCGAACGCGAGGAGCGCATCGCAGCGGGTTTTGCAGCCGGCGACGAGCGCTGCATGGAGGCGGTCTACCGGCGCTGGCGGCCTCTGGTCCACTCGCTCGCCCGCCGGTGCCTGGGCGACGAGCGGGAGGCCGAGGACGTCACCCAGCAGGTGTTCCTCGCCGCGTGGCACGGTCGGCGCAGCTATCGGCCCGGGCCCGGCGGGCTCGGCGCCTGGATCACCGGCATCACCCGGCACAAGGTGGCCGACGCGCTGGAGGCGCGGACCCGGCGGGCCCGGGCCGCCGCGGCCGCCGCACGAGCCGCCCCCGGTGCGGCCGACCGCCCCGGAAGCCTGCCGCGGCAGGAGTCGGAGCAGGTCCTGGACCGGGTACTGGTCCTCGGCGAGCTGACCAGGCTGCCGTTCGAGCAGCAGCGGGTGCTGCGCCTCGCGTTCTACGCGGACCTGACCCAGACGCAGATCGCGGACCGCACCGGGCTGCCGCTGGGCACCGTCAAGAGCCATATGCGAAGGGCTCTGCACCAGCTGCGCCGGTCGCTGCCCGCGGTGGCGCGAGCGACTCGATGACCGCGAGGCCCGAGCGCAGCCCGTACAGCCTCTCGGTGCGCGGGGGCCGGGACGGCGCGTCCGGGCTCCAGCCGGGTCCGGCGAGGAGCAGCGCGGGGCGGCTGCGGGCACCGCGCAGGCCCCACTCGATGCCGGCCACCGACCGGGCCAGGGACGGGTCGGCGGTCGTACGGGACTGCGCCCACAGGACGACGGCCCGCGGGCCGGTGCGCCGCACGGCGTCGTGCAGGGCCTCGGCGGGCAGGGCGGCCCCGAACATCCGGACGGGCACGGCCTGTTGGCCGAGGACGGCGGTCAGGGCCTCGATGGCCAGGCTGTGTTGCTCGCCGGGGACGCAGGCGAGGAGTACGGGCGGGGTCCGGGGCGGCTCGGGGGCGGGCCGGATCCGGTGCAGCGCCGCGGAGACCTGCCAGGACAGCAGGTGTTCCACCTCTACGTAACGCTCCCCGGCGGTGGCCCATTTGCGGCCCACGGCGTGCAGGGTCGGCGCGATGACCTCCTCCCAGGCGGTGACCAGGCCGTGCTCGGCCAGGGCCGCCTCCAGCAGTTCGGCGACGGTCGGCGCGTCCAGGCGTACGGCGGCCCGCGAGAGCCCCCGGCACTCCGGGCGGACCGCCCCGAGCGGGAGGGCGCCCGTCCCGCCGGGGGTCGGCGCCGGTGCCGTTGCCGCGTCTCGGCGCTCGCCGGCAGCGCCGCCGAGGGCTGCCCGGGCCGCCTCGGCCGGCGGGACCCCGTCGGCGGTGAGCCGGCACATCAGCTCCAGCCGTGCGATGTCCCGCGGGGTCCAGCGGCGGTGCCGGCCGGCCTCGCGGCGGGCCGGACCGATCGCGTACCGGCGCTCCCAGGAGCGCAGCGTGGTCGGCGAGACCCCGAGGCGGCGGGCGACCGCGCCGGTGCTCAGCGCGGCGGCGGGCCGGGGCTGGGGCTGGGGTGGTGTCTGGGGCACGCGGTCCACCCGCTCACGATAGGGCTCCGGGGCTCGCGCCGGACGCTCACGCGGCCCCCCGTCCGCGCCGGAACCGGTCGAGCCCGTCGGCGAGTTCCACGATCCGGTCCGGGTAGGCGTAGCGGGCCCGTTCGGGCGGGGCCAGCCGCCAGGGTTCGTGCACCTGCGGGGCGTCCAGCCCGGCCAGCTCCGGCACCCAGCGGTGCACGTAGCGCCCCGTGGGGTCGTAACGCAGGCCCTGGCGGACCGGGTTGAGGACGCGGTTGGGCCGGGTGTCGGTGCCCGTCCCGGCCACCCACTGCCAGTTGAGCTGGTTGTTGGCGAGGTCCCCGTCCACGAGGAGGTCCAGGAAGTACCGGGCCCCGATCCGCCAGTCCACGTACAGGGTCTTGGTGAGGAAGCTGGCGGTGAGCAGCCGGCCCCGGTTGTGCATCCAGCCCTCGTGGCGGAGCTGGCGCATGGCCGCGTCGACCACCGGGTAGCCGGTGCGGCCCTCCTTCCAGGCCTCGGTCTCCTCCTCGGCGGCCGCCCCGGTGCGCCAGTGGTCCCGGCGGTCGCGGTAGTCCCGTACGGCGGTCTCGGGGCGGGCGGCGAGCACCTGGTGGTGGAAGTCGCGCCAGCAGATCTGCCGGACGAAGGCCTCGGCGCCGGGGCCGACGGCGGCGGCGCGGGCCCGGTGGACGGCCTCGGTGGGCGAGAGGGTGCCGAAGTGGAAGTGCGGGGAGAGCCGGGACGTGGCGTCGCCGGCCAGGTCGTCGTGGGCCCCCTCGTAGCGGGAGAGGCCTGCGCGCAGCCAGCGCCTGAGGAGGTCGCGGGCCTCGCGCTCGCCGCCGCGGGCGAGCCCAGGGGAGACGCCGGTGACGTCCGGGCGCCGGGGCAGCGGGTCGGAGCCGATGCCGTCGGGCACGCGGACGGAGCGCGGGGCGGGGGCGACGGCGCGGGGCGGCAGCTCGGTCCAGCGGCGGAAGTACGGGGTGAAGACGGCGAAGTGGTCGGAGCCGGCGGGGAGCACGGCGCCGGGGGCGGCGGCCGTGACGACCGCCTCGTGCACGTAGAGCCGAACGCCCTCGGCTTCGAGGGCGGCGCGCAGCCGCTCCTCGCGGGCGTGGGCGTAGCCGCTGACCCCGGCGGCCATGTGGACCTCGTCGGCGTCGCACTCGTGGACGAGGGCGCAGACCTCGGCGACGGCGTCGCCGGAACGCAGCACCAGGCGGCCGCCGCGCTCACGCAGTCCGGCGTCGAGGTCGGCCAGGCAGTCGGCGAGGAAGGCGAGCCGGTTGGGGGCGGCGAAGCCGGCCGCGTCGACGGCCCGGTCGCGGACGAAGAGCGGAACCACCCGGTCGCAGGAGGAGAGGGCGGCGCGCAGCGGCGGATGGTCGTGCAGGCGCAGGTCGGAGGTGTACAGGACCACCGCGACGTTCATGTGCTCTCTCGCTCTGCATCGGGGCCGGGGGGACGCTCGTCATCCCCTGCTTCGGCCGACGGGGCCCCGCCGGATGCGGCGGCCTCGTCAGATGCGGCGGCCTCGTCGGATGCGGCGGCCTCTTCGTCCAGGCGGCGGGCCGTGCGGGTGATGTTGCGGGCCATGCCGCCGAACACGACGGCGTGGAAGGGCGACACGCTCCACCAGTAGAGGTGCCCGAGCAACCCGTGCGGATGGAACAGCGCCCGCTGCCGGTACGTGGCCCCGCGCCCCGGCACGGCGCCGGTTCCCGGTTCCGCAGCGGGGGGCGGGTCCGCGCGGAGCTCCAGCCAGGCGAGGCCGGGCAAGCGCATTTCGGCGCGCAGGCGCAGCAGGCGGCCCGGTTCGATCTCCTCCACCCGCCAGAAGTCCAGGGAGTCCCCCACGCGCAGCCGGGCCGCGTCACGGCGGCCGCGCCGGATGCCGACCCCGCCGACGAGCCGGTCCAGCCAGCCCCGTACGGCCCAGGCGGGCGGGAAGGAGTACCAGCCGTTCTCCCCTCCGATGCCCTCCATCACCTGCCACAGCGCGGCGGGCGAGGCGTCGACCGCGCGCTCCCGCTCGTCGGTGTAGAGGCTGCCGCCCGCCCAGTCGGGATCGGTGGGCAGGGGGTCGCTGGGGGCGCCCGGCACCCCGGCGGAGGACCAGCGGGTGGTCACCTTCGCCTCGCGCACCCGCTGGAGGGCCAGGGACACGGCCTGGTCGAGGCCGATCGGGGCGCCCGGCGGATCGGGGACGTACCGCGCGATGTCGTGTTCGGCGCACACCACCTCGTGGCGCAGGGATTCGGCGAGCGGCTTGGCCAGCGCGGGCGGTACGGGGGTGACCAGGCCGATCCACTGGCTGGACAGCCGGGGCGTCAGCATCGGGACGCGCAGGATGAACCGCGGCGGCAGCTGCGCCACGACTGCGTAGCGGCGCATCATCTCCTCGTACGTGACCACGTCGGGGCCGCCGATGTCGAAGGCGCGGTTCACCTCGGGCGGCATGGCGGCGCTGCCGACGAGGTAGCGCAGGACGTCGCGGACGGCGACGGGCTGGACGCGGGTGCCGACCCAGCTGGGCGTGACCATGACCGGCAGCCGTTCGGTCAGGTAGCGCAGCATTTCGAAGGAGGCCGAGCCGGAGCCGATGATGACGGCGGCGCGCAGGACGGTGGCCGGCACGCCGGAGGCGAGGAGGATCTCGCCGACCTCGGCGCGGGAGCGCAGGTGCGGGGACAGGTCGCGGACCGGGATCCCGGCGGGGGTGAGCCCGCCCAGGTAGACGATGCGGCGGACGCCGGCCGCGCGGGCCTCTTCGGCGAAGACGCGGGCGGCGGTGCGGTCGCGGTCCTCGAATCCGGATCCGGCGCCGAGCGCGTGGACGAGGTAGTAGGCGACGTCGATGCCGCGCAGGGCCGAGGCGACGGATCCGGCGTCGGTGGCGTCGCCGCGGACGACCTCCGTGCGCCCGGCCCAGGGGTGGTCGCGCAGCTTCTCGGGGGACCGGGCCAGGCAGCGGACGCGGTGCCCTGCGTCGAGCAGCTCGGGCACCAGACGGCCGCCGATGTAGCCGGTGGCGCCGGTGACCAGGCAGTGCAGACCGGTGGTGGTCGTCATCGCTGTCTCCGCTCCTCGTACGTGCAGGTCCGCAGCCGCCGGCACTCCCTTAGGGGATTCCCGCGGAGCGGTGCCTGCGGATGCACCGCGACGAGAGGTCACTCCACTGGGCCATTGGTACAGTCGCGGCATGGCGGTGGACGAGCTCGACACCCGGATCCTGCGCCTGCTGATCGAGCAGCCGCGCACCAGCGTCCGCGAGTACGCCCGGCTCCTCGGGGTCGCGCGCGGCACCCTGCAGGCCCGGCTGGACCGGCTGGAGCGCACCGGGGTGATCACCGGGACCGGCCCCGTGCTCTCCCCCGCGGCGCTCGGGCATCCCGTACTGGCCTTCGTGCACATCGAGGTCACCCAGGGGCATCTGGACGAGGTCGGCGAGGCGCTGGCCGCCGTACCCGAGATCATCGAGGCCTTTTCGATCACCGGCGGCGGGGACCTGCTGACCCGGGTGGCGGCCCGGGACAACGCGCACCTGGAGGACGTGATCCAGCAGCTGATCCGGCTCCCGGGTGTGGTCCGCACCCGTACGGAGGTGGCCCTGCGCGAGCGCGTCGCGCACCGGCTGCTGCCGCTGGTGGAGTCCGCGGGAAGGGCGGCGCGCAAACCCTGACAGGATGGCCGGGACAGGTACACGACGGGCAGGACGGGCAGAGCGGATGATTTCCGTCATATTCGATCTCGACGGCACCCTCGTGGACAGCGAGCCGAACTACTACGAGTCCGGGCGGCGCACCCTGGCCCGGCACGGCGTCCCGGATTTCACCTGGGAGCAGCACTCCCGCTTCATCGGCATCGGCACCCTGGAGACGCTGCAGATCCTCAGGGACCGTTACGGGATCCAGGCGCCGGTGGAACAGCTGCTGGCCGAGCAGAACGCCGCCTACCTGGAGCTGGCCCGGACCGGGACCGAGGTCTTCCCCGAGATGCGGAAGCTGGTGGAGCGGCTGTCCGCGGAGGGTGTCCCGATGGCGGTGGCCTCAGGTTCCTCGCGCGAGGCGATCGACGCCGTGCTGGCCGGGACGGGCCTGGACGCGCTGCTGACCACCACGGTCTCCGCCGAGGAGGTGGCGCACGGGAAGCCCGCTCCCGACGTGTTCCTCGAGGCGGCCCGCCGCCTCGGCGCCGACCCGGCCGACTGCGTGGTCCTCGAGGACGCCGCGCCGGGCGCGGAGGCCGCGCATGCGGCCGGCATGGACTGCATGGCCGTCCCCTACGTGACCGCCACCGCCGACGACCCGGCCTTCGCAACGGCCGGCCTCCTCTTCCGCTCCGGCCAGGCGGAGTTCCAGGCGGACGCGGCCTACACCTGGCTCTCCTCCCGCCGCCGTCCCGCCACCCCGGCCGACTCCTGACCGGCCGGGAAGATCCCGCCGCATCCCCGAGTTGGTAGAACCGTGAACGAAATCATGCGGGGTGCGGCGGACGTCGACGTGGTGGTCGTGGGTGCCGGGCAGGCGGGGCTGTCCAGCGCGTACCACCTGGCGCGGGCCGGGATCGACCACGTCGTGCTCGACCACGCACCGCAGCCCGGCGGCGCCTGGCAGTTCCGCTGGCCCTCGCTGACGTACGGCAAGGTGCACGGGATGCACGCCCTGCCCGGCATGGAGCTCACCGACGCCGATCCGCTGCGGCCGTCCTCGGCCGTGATCGCGGAGTACTTCGGCGCGTACGAGGACCGGTTCGGGCTGCGCGTACGGCGGCCCGTGGACGTCACGGCCGTACGGGACGGGGCCGACGGGCGGCTGCACGTGGAGTCCTCGGCCGGGACCTGGTCCGCGCGGGCCCTGATCAACGCGACGGGGACCTGGGACCGGCCGTTCTGGCCGCGCTACCCGGGCCAGGAGACCTTCCGGGGCCGCCAGCTGCACACCGCGAACTACCCGGGGCCGCAGGAGTTCGCCGGGGCCGGGGTGATCGTGGTGGGCGGCGGCACCTCGGCGGTGCAGCACCTGCTGGAGATCGCCGAGGTGGCGGCGCAGACCACCTGGGTGACCCGCCGGCCCCCGGTGTTCCGCGACGGGAGCTTCGGCGAGGCCGAGGGCCGGGCCGCAGTGGCGTTGGTCGACGAGCGGGTACGTCAGGGGCTGCCCCCGCAGAGCGTGGTCAGCGTGACCGGGCTCCCGCTGAACGAGGCCGTCCGGGCCGGGCTGGCCTCGGGGGTGCTGGACCGGCGGCCCGTGTTCGACCGGATCACGGAGACGGGCGTCGCCTGGGCGGACGGGCGGCAGGTGGAGGCCGATGTGATCCTGTGGGCCACCGGGTTCCGGGCCGCCATCGACCACCTGGCTCCGCTGCACCTGCGCGAGCCCGGCGGCGGCATCCGGGTCGAGGGCACCCGCGCGGTCCGCGACGAGCGGATCCACCTGGTCGGCTACGGCCCCTCGGCGTCGACGATCGGCGCCAACCGCGCCGGCGGCGCAGCGGTCCGCGAGATCCGCCGCCTGCTGGCGCGGGGCGCCGATGACACCGGCGGCGCCCGCGAACCGGTCTCCGTCGGCTCCCGCTAGCCCGGCACGATCCGAAAGACAGGCCCTAGTCGGCCTGGTCGGCGCGGGAGCCCGCCCGGGCCCGCCCGGCGCCCCCAGTGCTGCCCGCACCCGCGCCGGCGCCGGCAGTGGCCCGGATCCGGTTGAACTCCGCGACGTGCTTCTTGTGCTCCTCGTACGTCGCCGAGAAGCGGGTGTCCCCCGGTTTCACGGTGACGAAGAACAGCCAGTCGCCGGGCGTCGGCGCGACGGCCGCCGCCATCGCCTCCACGCCCGGGCTGTCGATCGGCGTCGGCGGGAGCCCTTGGCGCTCGTAGGTGTTGAAGGGGCTGTCGATCCGGGTCTCGCTGAGCGTGGTGTCCACCGTGTTGCGGCCCAGTGCGTAGTTGATGGTGGAGTCCATCTGGAGCGGCATCGACCGGGCCAGCCGGTTGTGCACCACCCGGGCGACCTTGCGCTGGTCGGCGCGGGACTCGGCTTCCGCCTCGATGATGCTGGCGAGGGTGGCCGTCTGATAAGGGGTCATCCCGTGCGCCTTGGCGCCGTCGGCGACGGCCTTGGTCGCGAGCTTCCGGTTGGCCGTCTGCACCATGTACGCGAGCAGGGTGGCCGGCGTGGACTTCGAGGTCACCGGGTAGGTCGCCGGGAAGAGGAAGCCCTCCGGATTGCCTTTCGCCTCTGCGGGCAGGGCCAGTCCGGCCGTGGAGGCCGCAGCCTTGGCGGAACCTGCCGGGAGCTTCAGCTCGCGGTCGATCGCGGCGTACACCTGGGGTGCGCGCCAGCCCTCGGGAATGGTCAACTGGCGCGGCTTCTCGGGGGCTTCCCCGCTCCGCAGCAGCGGAAAGAGGGCGGCCGCACCGAGGGCGAGCAGCATGCCGAGGAGGAGCGCCAGACGGCCCCGGCGGGTGAGCCGGGAACGACGCCGTGGCGGCTGGTACTCATGACGCATGCGGGCACGCTAACCCGCGAAGCGTCACATGTCGGGCATCACGCCTGCACATTCGTCATACGATCACACGTTTACCGGAGTGGGCTGCGCGGCCCCCTCGGCCGACCCGGCCGACTCCGCCGACCTGGCCGCCTTGGCCGCCGGCGCTTCCCGAACCACTCGGGCCGCGGCCGCCTCCGGGGTGAGCGCGGCTTCCCGGTCCCGGCGGACCAGGGCGGCGTACCGGCCGTCCGCCTCCAGCAGCTCCTCGTGCGTACCGCGCTCGGTGATACGGCCCTTGTCCAGGACGACGATCTGGTCGGCGTCGCGGACGGTGGAGAGCCGGTGCGCGATGGTGATCGTGGTGCGGCCTTGGGACAGGTTGTCGATGGCCCGCTGCACGGCATGCTCGGTGCGGGTGTCGAGAGCGCTGGTGGCCTCGTCGAGGATCAGCACCGGCGGGTCGCGCAGGATGGTGCGGGCGATGGCGAGGCGCTGCTTCTCGCCTCCGGAGAAGCGGTAGCCGCGCTCGCCGACCAGGGTGTCGTACCCGTCGGGCAGGGACTCGATGTGGTCGTGGATCTGGGCAGCGCGGGCCGCCTCGGCGATCTCCTCGTCGGTGGCGTCCGGCTTGGCGAAGCGCAGGTTGTCCGCGACCGAGGCGTGGAAGAGGTAGGTCTCCTGGGAGACCACGCCTATGGAGCGGGCCAGCGAGTCGAAGTCGAGGTCGCGCACGTCCACGCCGTCGAGGGCGACCCGGCCGCCGGTCACGTCGTAGAGCCGGGGCACGAGGTAGCTCAGGGTGCTCTTGCCCGAGCCGGTGGGGCCGACCACGGCGAGCGAGCCGCCGGCCGGGACGGTGATGTCGATCCCCGTCAGCGTGGACCCGTGCTTGGCGTCGTACGCGAAGTGCACGTCCTCCAGCCGGACCTCACCCCGGGCCCGGTCCAGGCGCACCGCGTCGGCGCGCTCGGTGATGTCCACCGGCAGGTCGAGGTATTCGAAGATCCGGCCGAACAGGGCGAGCGAGGTCTGGATCTGCACGCCGGTCGACAGCAGGCTCACGGCGGGCCGGAACAGCCCCTGCTGGAGCGTGACGAAGGCGACGAGGGTGCCCACCGAGAGCGAGGGGGCGCCCGACTGCAGGGCTATCCCGGCGGCCCAGTAGATGAGCGCGGGCATCGCGGCCATGACGATGCCGATGGTGGACATGCGCCAGCGCCCGGCCATGCTGGAGCGCACCTCGAGGCCGACGAGCTTCTCGGACTCGTCGGAGAAGGACTGGGTCAGCGAGTCGGCGCGGCCCATCGTGCGGCCGAGCAGGATGCCGCTCACCGACAAGGACTCGGTGACCGTGGCGGCCATGGCGGCCATCTGCTTCTGCCGCTGGAGCGTGATCCTCTTGCGCTCGCGGCCGACCCGCCGGCTGATCCACACGAACACCGGCAGCAGGAGCAGCGAGACGAGGGTGAGCCGCCAGTCGAGCGCGAGCATCGCGACGACGGAGGCGATCACGGCCGTCAGGTTGGAGACGAGCGAGGTCGCGGTGGAGGTGACGGTGGCCTGCATGCCGCCGATGTCGTTGGCTATGCGGGACTGCACCTCACCGGTCCGGGTGCGGGTGAAGAAGGCCAGCGGCATCCGCTGGAGCTGGGCGTACACGGCGGTGCGCAGGTCGTGCATGACGCGCTGGCCGACGGTGGTGGAGATCAGGGTCTGGAGCACGCCGAACACGCTGGTGACGACGGCGGTGAGGATCATGCCGAGCGCGAGCAGGCTGAGCAGCCCGGTACGCCCCTCGGGGATGGCGACGTCCAGGATCTCCTTCAGCAGGAACGGCGAGGCCACTCCGACCAGCGAGGAGGCGCAGACGAGCAGCCCCACGACGGCCAGGCGGCCGCGGTAGGGGCGGAACAGGCCCACGATCCGGCGCAGCTCACGCGGCTGCTCCTCTGGGGCGGGGCGGCTGGGGTCCAGGGCTTCTTTCGATGGGGTCCACTTCGGTTCTTCGGGGCGCATGGGCCTCCTTCTGACGAGACTCGCATGAGCATAGCTCATTGTTACCTATACTCACAATGAATCTGGTCCTGGTACTGTTCCCAGTATGAGCACCGCTTCCGAAACCGACAGCACAGACGGCGTCCTCGCCGAACAGCTGCTGCGGTTGACCCGCCGGCTGCACCGGATCCAGAAGCGCCACCTGGAACCTCTCGGCATCACCCCCGCCCAGAGCCGGCTGCTGCGCCTCGTCTCGCACTACGACGGCGACGAGCCGCCCCGGATGGCAGACCTCGCCGCCCGTCTGGAAGTCGTGCCCCGCGCCGTGACCACGCTGGTGGACGGCCTGGAGGCCGCCGAATGCGTGCGCCGCGCGCCCGACCCGGCGAACCGGCGCGTCATAAGGATCGAGCTCACCGACACGGGCCGCGCCACGCTGCGCCGGCTGCGGAACGCGCGAACCGACGCGGCAGAGGAGATCCTGGCTCCGTTGACCGCCGGGCAGCGCGAAGTGCTCGGCGGCCTGCTGAACGCTCTGACGGACGCCCCGATGGAGCGCCGCTGCTGAGAAGGCCGCCCCGAGGGCCGGGAACGGGTCCCCGCGACTAGGCCGAACGAGTAGGCAAGGGGTCGCGCATGCCGCTGCTGGAACCGAGGCCCGGGGCCCTGCGCCCGCGCAGCATCAGCGGCCCCGCCCCCGACCGGGTCCCGGAGCACCACGCCGCCGGCACCCCGGAGCCGCTGCGCACCGAGCTGACGGAGCTGCTCGGCGCCGAGAAGGTGCTGTGGAAGGTCTCCGACCTGGTCCGCTACGCCTCCGACGCCTCGCCGTACCGGTTCGTGCCGCAGGTGGTGGTGATCGCCGAGGACGTCGACGACGTCTCCGCGGTCCTCTCGTACGCCCACGGCCGCGGGCGCGAGGTCGTCTTCCGCGCCGCCGGGACCTCGCTGAACGGTCAGGCCCAGGGCGAGGACATCCTGGTCGACGTACGCCGCCACTGGGCCGGCACCGAGGTGCTGGAGGACGGCCGCCGGGCCCGGATCCGGCCCGGCACCACCGTGGCGCGGGCCAACGCCGCGCTCGCCCGACACGGGCGCATCCTCGGCCCGGACCCGGCGAGCGCCATCGCCTGCACCGTCGGCGGAGTCGTCGCCAACAACGCGTCCGGCATGACGGCGGGCACCACGCGGAACTCGTACCGCACGCTCTCCTCCCTCACCTTCGTGCTGCCCGGCGGCACCGTCGTGGACACCGCCGATCCGCTGGCCGACGAGGAGCTGGCGCGAGCCGAACCGGCGCTGTGCCGCGGGCTGCTGGAGATCAAGCAGGAGATCGAGGCCGATCCGGAGCTCGTCGCCCGGATCAGGGCCAAGTACGAGATCAAGAACACCACCGGCTACCGCCTCGACGCGTACCTGGACGGCGCCACGCCCGTCGAGATCCTGCGGGGGCTGATGGTCGGCTCGGAGGGCACGCTCGGCTTCATCGCCGAAGTCGTCTTCGACACCGTGCCGCTGGAGCGCGAGCTCACCAGCGCCCTGCTCTTCTTTCCCTCGCTGCCCGCGGCGGCCGCCGCCGTACCGCTCTTCAACGAGGCGGGCGCCCTCGCCGTCGAGGTGATGGACGGCAACACGCTGCGCGCCTCGGTCAGCGTCGAGGGCGTCCCCGCCGACTGGGCCGGCCTGCCGAAGGACACCACCGCCCTGCTGGTCGAGTTCCGCGCTCCGGACGAGGCGGGCCGCGCGGAGTACGAGCGCCGGGCCGCCGAGGTGCTCACCGGGCTGGACCTGGTCGCTCCGGTGGCCTCGGTCACCAACACGTTCACCCGGGACGCGGGGACGATCAACGGCTACTGGAAGGCCCGCAAGGCCTTCGTCACCGCCGTCGGCGGGGCCCGCGCCTCCGGTACCACCCTGATCACCGAGGACTTCGCGGTGCCGCCGTCCCGGCTGGCCGAGGCCTGCGAGGCGCTCCTCGCGCTCCAGGCGGAGCACGGTTTCGACGCGGCCGTCGCCGGCCACGCGGCCCACGGCAACCTGCACTTCCTGCTCGCGTTCGACGCCGCGAAGGCCGCCGACGTCGAGCGGTACGCGGCCTTCATGGACGCGTTCTGCCGGCTGGCGGTGGAGCGGTTCGACGGCTCGCTGAAGGCCGAGCACTCCACGGGCCGCAACATGGCACCCTTCCTGGAGCTGGAGTGGGGGGCCCGGGCGACCGGGCTGATGTGGCGGACGAAACGGGTCGTCGATCCGGACGGACTGCTCGCGCCGCGCATCCTCCTCGACCGCGACCCGCAAGCCCATCTGCGCGGGCTGAAGACGATTCCGCAGGTGGAGGCGGTGGTCGATCCGTGCATCGAGTGCGGTTTCTGCGAACCGACCTGTCCGAGCGAGGACCTGACGACCACGCCCCGGCAACGGATCGTGCTGCGCCGGGAGATGGTGCGCCAGCAGCCGGGCTCCCGCGTGCTGGACGGGCTGCTCGAGGCCTACGGCCACGACGCCGTGGACACCTGCGCGGGCGACTCCACCTGCAAGCTGGCCTGCCCCGTCGGCATCGACACGGGCGCCCTGATGCGGGACTTCCGCCGCCGGCGGCACGGCCCGCGCGAGGAGCGGGCCGCCGCGCTCGCCGCGACGCGGTTCAAGGCCGTGGAGGGCGCCGCCCGGCTGGCCGTGGCCGCCGCCCACAAGATCACCGACCGGGTGGGGAACAGGCTGCTGGAGGCGCTCACCGGGGCCGCGCGCAGGACCGTACGCCCCGACCTCGTCCCGCAGTGGCTGCCGCAGATCCCCGGCGCGGCCGCACGGAAGCTGCCCGGGACCACGCGGGTGGGCGCGGCGGCCGTGTACTACCCGGCCTGTGTGAACCGGATCTTCGGCGGGCCCGAGGGCCGGCCCGGCCCCTCCCTGCCCGAGGCCGTGGTGGCGGTGTCGGAGCGGGCCGGAAAGCCGGTGTGGATCCCGGGTGACGTCGCGGGCACCTGCTGCGCGACGATCTGGCACTCCAAGGGCTACGAGGCCGGGAACCGGGTGATGGCCAACCGGATCGTCGAGGCCGCCTGGGGCTGGACCGCCGGCGGTCGGCTGCCGCTGGTGGTCGACGCGTCCTCGTGCACGCTGGGCATCGCGCACGAGGTGGTCCCGTTCCTGACGGACGACAACCGGGCGCTGCACGCGGAGCTCACGGTCGTCGACTCGGTCGTGTGGGCGGCGGACGAGCTGCTCCCCCACCTGGAGATCCTGCGCACGGTGGGCTCGGCGGTGCTCCATCCCACCTGCTCGATGCGGCACTTGGGCGACGAAGCGCAGCTGCGGGCGGTGGCCGGGGCGTGCGCGGCCGAGGTGGTGGTTCCGGACGACGCGGGCTGCTGTGCCTTCGCGGGCGACCGGGGCATGCTGCATCCGGAGCTGACGGCCTCGGCGACGCAGCGCGAGGCGGCGGAGGTGACGTCGCGCGCGTACGACGCGCATCTGTCGGCGAGCCGGATGTGCGAGGTGGGCATGGACCGGGCCACCGGCCGCAGCTACTACTCGGCGCTGCTGCAACTGGAGCGGGCCACCCGTCCTTGACGTGGCGACACTCGGCCGGGCGGGCCGCAAGAGCGCCGCACGACCCGCCGCGTAAGGCCTTGGCCAACGCAAAATCGATTGCCCGGGGCTGGTCCGGAAGGCGAACCTTGCACGGTTTGAACCACTCGACCAGTCATGAGGCGTCATGCAGATCAGCGATCTTCCGTATCCGGACCCCGGGGTACCCGATGCTCGATCCGGCCCGCGCTTCCTGGTGTGGTTGGGGCGGGGCCAACTCGGCGGACAGGTCAGGAGCCTGTGCTGGGGACTGCTGCACTTCTGCGGCGTCGCCGGGCTGCCGTACGCGGTGGGCCTGGGCGTCGACGCGGTCGTACGGCGCGACGGCACCGGGCTGTTGCTGGTCGGCGCGCTGCTGGTGCTGATCGGCGTCGCCATCTCGGTCGGCGACGCGATGCTCCACCGGACCGCCGTCACCAACTGGATCACCGCCGCCGCGCGCGTGCAGCAGCTGCTCGCCCGCAAGACCGCCGAGCTGGGCTCCGCCCTGACCCGGCGGGTCGCGGCGGGCGAAGTCGTCTCGGTCTCCACGGGCGACGTGGAGAAGATCGGCTGGTTCGTCGAGGCGGTCTCCCGCTTCCTCGCCGCCGCCTTCTCCGTCGTCGCCATCTGCGTCGGCCTGCTGTTCTACGCGCCGTCGATCGGCGTGGTCGTCGCGATCGGCGTCCCGGTGCTCGCCCTGTCCGTGCTGCCGCTGCTGCCGCGCGCCACCCAACGCGCCGACATCCAGCGCGAGAAGGCCGGCAAGGCCACCGAACTGGCCTCCGACACCGTGGCCGGCCTGCGGGTGCTGCGCGGCATCGGCGGCGAGGAGCTGTTCCTCGGCCGCTACCGCGAGGCTTCGCAGGAGGTCCGCAAGGCGGCCGTGCGCAGCGCCCGGATGTGGGCGCTGATCTCCGCGATCCAGGTGCTGCTGCCGGGCGCGCTGCTGATCACCGTGGTCTGGTACGGCTCGGTGCTCGTACTGGACGGCCGGCTGGCGGTCGGTGAACTCGTCGCCGCTTTCAGCGCGGTGGCGACGATGCTCTACCCGCTGCGGCACTTCGAGGAGATCGCCATGGCGTACTCCTTCTCCCGGCCCTCCGCCCAGCGGGCCGCCCGGGTGCTGTCGCTGACGCGTACGGACGCCCCGGAGCCGGCGGCGCCGGACGCCGGGACTGCCCAGGCTCCGGCTCCCGGCGGGGACCTGTACGACCCCGCGACCGGACTGCTGGCACCGGCGGGCCGGTTCACCGCCGTGGTCTGCGGCGACCCGGACCTGGCAGGCCGCCTCGCCGAGCGCCTCGGCGGTCATCCGGCGGACGACGGACCGGCTGCCGACCGGGGCTCGGTGCTGCTGGGCGGGGTCGCACTGGACGAGCTCGCGCTGGACACCGCGCGCACACTGGTCCTCGTACAGGACAAGGACCCGGTGCTGCTGTCCGGAACCCTGCGCGAGCTGTTCGCCGTACCGGCGTCCGGAGCGGTCGAGCCCGGGGAGGCGCTCGCCGCCGCCCAGTGCGGGGACGTCCTGGACGCGCTGCTGCAGTCGGCGCCGGACGGGGTGGACGACCCGATGGACGCACGGATCACCGAACGCGGCCGGTCCCTGTCCGGCGGGCAGCGCCAACGGCTCGCGCTGGCGCGGTCCCTGGCCACCGACCCGGAGGTGCTGGTGCTGGACGAGCCGACCTCGGCGGTCGACTCGCACACCGAGGCGCGGATCGCGGACGGGATCCGCGCTCTGCGCGCCGGGCGCACGACGGTGGTACTGGCCTCCTCGCCGCTGCTCCTGGACCGTGCCGACCGGGTGGTCCTGATCCACGAGGGCGCGGTCGCGGCGACCGGTACGCACCGCGAACTGCTGCACGGCGAACCGCTCTACCGGGCGGTCGTCACCCGCGAGACCGACGAGGAGCAGCGGGTGGCCCGGGTGGAACTGACCCGGCTGGAAGAAGCCCAGCTGGAAAAAGCACTGACAGAGATCGAGGAATCCGCATGATCGGCCTGGCGCCGCCGCAATACGATCCGGCGGCCCCCGAATCGGCCGCCACCCTGCCCGTGGGCACGACGGCGACCGTACGGGGCTATGTGCGCGGCCTGTTCCGGCGGCACCGGCGGGCCTTCGTGGTGCTGGTGACGGTCAACGCGGTCGCGGTGATCGCCTCCATGGTCGGCCCGTACCTGCTGGGCCGGGTCGTGGACCAGCTGGCGGCGGGGGCGCGCGAGCTCCATCTGGGGCGCGTGGCCCTGCTGTTCGCGCTGGCCCTCGTGGTCCAGACGTTCTTCGTCCGGCTGGTCCGGCTGCGCGGCGCGATGCTCGGCGAGGAGATGCTGGCCGATCTGCGCGAGGACTTCCTGGTGCGGTCCGTGGGCCTGCCGCCGGGCGTGCTGGAGCGGGCCGGCACCGGTGACCTGCTGTCGCGGATCACCACCGACATCGACCGGCTGGCGAACGCGATGCGCGAGGCCGTTCCGCAGCTGGCGATCGGTGTGGTCTGGGCCGGGCTGCTCTTCGGGGCGCTCACCGTGACCGCACCGCCGCTGGCCCTGGCCGCGCTGGTGGCGCTGCCGGTGCTGGTGACCGGCTGCCGCTGGTACTTCAAGCGGGCGCCCTCGGCGTACCGGTCGGAGGCCGCCGGGTACGCGGCGGTCTCGGCGGTGCTCACCGAGACGGTGGACGCCGGACGCACGGTCGAGGCGCACCGCCTCGGACCGGGCCGGATCGCGCTGTCGGAGCGGCGGATCAAGGAGTGGACGGCCTGGGAGCGGTACACGCTGTTCCTGCGGACGGTCCTCTTCCCGGTCGTCAACGTCACCTTCGTGACGATTCTCGGCTCCGTGCTGATGATCGGCGGCTACTGCGTGCTGCAGGGCTGGATGTCGGTCGGGCAGCTGACCACGGGCGCGCTGCTGGCCCAGATGATGGTCGACCCGATCGGCCTGATCCTGCGCTGGTACGACGAGCTGCAGGTCGCCCAGGTCTCCCTCGCCCGCCTGGTGGGCGTGCGGGAGATCGAGCCGGACGCGGGCGACGCCGCCGTCTCCCCGGCGGGGCGGGACGTCCGGGCCGACGAGGTGCACTTCGGCTACCGGGAGGGCGTGGACGTGCTGCACCAGGTGTCCATGTCCGTGCCGCCGGGTACCCGGATGGCGCTGGTCGGCCCCTCCGGGGCGGGCAAGTCCACGCTGGGCCGGCTGCTGGCGGGCATCTACGCGCCGCGGACCGGCGAGGTGACCCTCGGCGGGGCGCAGCTTTCGCGGATGCCCGCGGAGCGGGTGCGCGAGCAGGTGGCGCTGGTCAATCAGGAGCACCACGTGTTCGTGGGCTCGCTGCGGGACAACCTCCGGCTGGCGCGCACCGAGGCGGCCGACGCCGAGCTGTGGGCGGCGCTCGAGGCGGTGGACGCGCACGGCTGGGCCCGGGCGCTGGAGACCGGTCTGGACACCGAGGTGGGTTCGGGCGGTACGGCGCTGACCCCGGCGCAGGCGCAGCAGATCGCGCTGGCGCGGCTGGTGCTGGCGGACCCGCACACGCTGGTCCTGGACGAGGCCACCTCGCTGTTGGACCCGCGGGCCGCCCGGCATCTGGAGCGTTCGCTGGCCCGGGTGCTGGACGGCCGTACGGTCATCGCCATCGCCCACCGGCTGCACACCGCGCACGACGCGGACGTGATCGCGGTGGTCGAGGGCGGCCGGATCAGCGAACTGGGCTCGCACGACGAGCTGGTCGCGGCGGACGGCGCCTACGCGGCCCTGTGGCGCTCCTGGCACGGCTGACCGGCCCGCACCGCCCGTCGTACGGGGCTCCGCTCCCCCGCTGACGCGGGGGAGCGGGGCCCTTGCCGTGCCCGACGGACTAGATGAAGCCGAGGGCGGAGGCTCCGCCCATGCCGCCGAGCAGCATGAACACGGGCATGAGGACCTTGAGCTCCACCCAGCTGCCTGCCCGGAAGCGCAGCCCCTTGGGCGGGCCGATGGGGTACCAGCGCTTCCCGGCGATCGGGAGGGGCCACAGGATGGGGCAGCCGGAGACGGTCAGCGCGTCGCCGATGTCGTGGACCAGGGCGCCGAGCAGGATCGGCAGGCCGAGCCAGAGGTATTCCTGGCCGGGACCGGTGAACAGCCACCCGGCGCCGTTGCCCGGCTGGTCGAGGACTCCGGCCAGGATCCAGGCGCTGGTCGCGCCCAGCAGCCAGACGAGGACGTCGCTGGACATCCGGGCGGCCCGCCACAGCAGGCCCTCGACGGCCAGGACCAGGTGGACGAAGAGCAGGACGAGCACGCCCCAGCGGTCGGTGGTGGCCGCGAGCGCGGAGGAGCCGGCGCCGATCAGGACGGCCCACAGCCAGGTGTGCGTCAGGGTGCGGTGACCGCCGGTGCGGCGGGCGTCCTTCGGGGCGCGGGTCGCCTTGTAGACGGCGTAGGAGATCTTGTCGACCACCTCGCACAGGCCCCGGGAGAGCGGGCCGAAGGCGCGCGAGATCGTCGCCGACTTGTGGTCCAGGTCGGGGGCGAGGGCGGCGCCTGCGCAGATGAGCGCGCCGACGACGAGAACCGGCCGGGGTGTCGGGTGCCCGCCCCCCCCCCCCCCCGCTCCCACCCCCAGCCAGGCTGCCGCCCCGGACAGTGAGTGCGCCGGACCCATCATGGTCGTTCCCCGCCCCAGTCATGTGGTGGTCGGGCCCTGTTGACGGTTTCGTTCGGGCCCGGTCAACGGCACAGCGTACCGTCGGTGATCTTCGCCGCATCCGCCGGTTCCCTCTTCCGGCAGGAAGCCAGGCAAGATGGGGGGTGTGACCCTCATTGATCAGCTCCCGCCGAACGCCGACCCCGACGCCCTCTTCGAGGCTTTCTCCTCGTGGGCGGAGGATCAGGGCATCACCCTGTACCCGGCACAGGAGGAGGCGCTGATCGAGGTCGTCTCGGGGGCGAACGTGATCTTGTCCACCCCGACCGGCTCCGGCAAGAGCCTCGTCGCGGCGGGCGCGCACTTCACCGCCCTCGCCCAGGACAAGGTGACCTTCTACACCGCCCCCATCAAGGCGCTGGTGTCGGAGAAGTTCTTCGACCTGTGCAAGCTCTTCGGCACCGAGAACGTAGGCATGCTGACCGGCGACGCCTCCGTGAACGCGGACGCCCCGGTGATCTGCTGCACCGCCGAGGTGCTGGCCTCCATCGCCCTGCGTGACGGCAAGTACGCCGACATCGGCCAGGTCGTCATGGACGAGTTCCACTTCTATGCCGAGCCGGACCGCGGCTGGGCCTGGCAGATCCCGCTGCTGGAGCTCCCGCAGGCCCAGTTCATCCTCATGTCGGCGACCCTCGGCGACGTGAAGCGGTTCGAGGAGGACCTGACCCGGCGCACCGGTCGGCCGACCTCGGTGGTCCGCTCCGCGAGCCGGCCCGTCCCGCTGTCCTACGAGTACGTCACCACGCCGATCACCGACACGATCACCGAGTTGCTGGAGACCCGGCAGGCCCCGGTGTACATCGTGCACTTCACGCAGGCCCAGGCCGTCGAGCGGGCGCAGTCGCTGATGAGCATCAACATGTGCACCCGCGAGGAGAAGGACAAGATCGCCGACCTGATCGGCAACTTCCGCTTCACCACCAAGTTCGGGCAGAACCTCTCCCGCTACGTCCGGCACGGCATCGGCGTCCACCACGCCGGCATGCTGCCCAAGTACCGGCGCCTGGTCGAGAAGCTCGCCCAGGCCGGCCTGCTGAAGGTCATCTGCGGTACCGACACCCTCGGCGTCGGCGTCAACGTGCCCATCCGTACGGTGCTGTTCACCGCGCTCACCAAGTACGACGGCAACCGGGTCCGCACGCTGCGCGCCCGCGAGTTCCACCAGATCGCCGGCCGCGCGGGCCGGGCCGGCTTCGACACGGCGGGCTATGTGGTCGCCCAGGCGCCCGAGCACGTCATCGAGAACGAGAAGGCCCTCGCGAAGGCGGGCGACGACCCGAAGAAGCGCCGCAAGGTGGTGCGCAAGAAGGCTCCCGAGGGCTTCGTCGCCTGGTCGGACACCACCTTCGAGAAGCTCATCGCCGCGGACCCGGAGCCGCTCACCTCCCGCTTCAAGGTCACCAACATCATGCTGCTGTCGGTCATCGCCCGTCCGGGCGATGCCTTCCAGGCGATGCGCCACCTCCTCGAGGACAACCACGAGCCGCGCAAGGCCCAGCTGCGGCACATCCGCCGGGCCATCGCGATCTACCGCTCGCTGCTGGACGGCGGCGTGGTCGAGAAGCTCGACACCCCGGACGCGGAGGGCCGCACCATCCGGCTCACCGTCGACCTCCAGCAGGACTTCGCGCTCAACCAGCCGCTGTCCACCTTCGCGCTGGCCTCCTTCGACCTGCTGGACCCCGAGTCCCCTTCCTACGCGCTGGACATGGTCTCCGTCGTCGAGTCCACGCTGGACGACCCGCGCCAGATCCTGGCGGCCCAGCAGAACAAGGAGCGCGGCATCGCCGTGGGCGCGATGAAGGCCGACGGGATCGAGTACGAGGAGCGGATGGAGCGTCTCCAGGACGTCACCTATCCCAAGCCGCTCGAAGAGCTCCTCTTCCACGCCTACGACGTGTACCGCAAGAGCCACCCGTGGGTCGGCGACCATCCCGTCTCCCCGAAGTCGATCATCCGCGACATGTACGAGCGCGCGATGACCTTCACCGAGTTCACCTCCTTCTACGAGCTCGCCCGCACCGAGGGCATCGTGCTGCGCTACCTGGCGAGCGCGTACAAGGCGCTGGACCACACCATCCCCGACGACCTCAAGTCCGAGGACCTCCAGGACCTCATCGCCTGGCTGGGCGAGCTCGTCCGCCAGGTCGACTCCAGCCTGCTCGACGAGTGGGAGCAGCTGGCGAACCCGGAGGTGGAGACGGCGGAGCAGGCCCAGGAGAAGGCCGACCAGGTCAAGCCGGTCACCGCGAACGCGCGCGCCTTCCGCGTCCTGGTCCGCAACGCCATGTTCCGCCGCGTCGAGCTCGCCGCGCTGGACCACGTCGACCAGCTGGGCGAGCTGGACGGCGAGGCCGGCTGGGACGCGGACGCCTGGGGCGAGGCCATGGACGCGTACTGGGACGAGTACGACGACCTGGGCACGGGTCCCGACGCGCGCGGCCCGAAGCTGCTCCAGATCGAGGAGGACGCGGCGCACGGCCTGTGGCGCGTCCGCCAGACCTTCGCGGACCCCAACGGGGACCATGGCTGGGGCATCAGCGCCGAGGTCGACCTCGCGGCCTCCGACGAGGAAGGCCGTGCGATCATCCGGCTGACCTCGGTCGGTGAGCTCGGCGCGCTCTGACCGACCCCCGACAGCGACCGGCCCCGGCGACGCCGGAGTCCCGCCGGCTCCGCCCGGACCCGAGAGTGGAGAACCCCTGATGACGAACCCGGCCGAGAGACTGGTCGATCTGCTCGACCTGGAGCAGATCGAGGTCAACATCTTCCGCGGCGCCAGCCCGCAGGAGTCCCTCCAGCGGGTCTTCGGCGGGCAGGTCGCCGGCCAGGCGCTGGTGGCCGCCGGCCGCACCACCGAGAGCGACCGCCCGGTCCACTCGCTGCACGCGTACTTCCTGCGCCCGGGCATCCCGGGCGTGCCGATCGTGTACCAGGTGGAGCGGGTGCGCGACGGGCGGTCCTTCACCACGCGCCGCGTCACCGCGGTCCAGCAGGGCAAGACGATCTTCAATCTCACCGCCTCCTTCCATCATCCGGAGGAGGGCAGCATCGAGCACCAGCTGCCTCCCCGACTCGACTTCCCCCACCCGGACACGCTCCCGAAGGTCGCGGACGAGATCCGCGAGCACTTGGGCGCGCTGCCCGAGGCGCTGGAGCGGATGGCCCGCCGCCAGCCGTTCGACATCCGGTACACGGACCGGCTCCGCTGGACTCCCGAGGAGCTCAAGGACGCCGATCCGCGCAGCGCGGTGTGGATGCGCGCGGTCGGCCCGCTGGGCGACGACCCGCTGGTACACACCTGCGCCCTCACCTACGCCAGTGACATGACCCTCCTCGACGCCGTGCGCATCCCCGTGGAACCCCTGTGGGGCATGCGCGGGTTCGACATGGCCTCGCTGGACCACGCCATGTGGTTCCACCGGCCGTTCCGTGCGGACGAGTGGTTCCTGTACGACCAGGAATCACCGATCGCGCACGGCGGCCGGGGCCTGGCCCGCGGCCGTATCTACGACGTGGAGGGCAGGCTGCTGGTCTCCGTGGTCCAGGAAGGCCTCTTCCGCCCGTACGCCGAGAACGCGGCCAAGCCGCCCGTGTCCCCCCAGTAGTCCGCCCCGTCCCCGAAGAGCTGAGCACACCCATGCCCACCCCGGCCCTCCCCTGCCCCTGCGGGCTGCCCGCCGCCTACCCGGACTGCTGCGGCCGCTTCCACTCCGGTGCGCAGCAGGCGCCCACCGCCGAGCTGCTGATGCGCTCCCGCTTCAGTGCGTTCGCCGTCGGCGACACCGCCTATCTGATGCGCTCCTGGCACTCGAGCACCCGGCCCGCCCGGCTCGACCTGGATCCCGACCAGCGCTGGGAGCGCCTCGAGATCCTCGCCGCCGAGCGCGGCGGGATGTTCGAGACGGAGGGTTCGGTGGAGTTCCGGGCGTACTACCGCGAGGGCCGGCACGCCGGTTCCCTGCACGAGCACAGCGCCTTCACCCGCGAGGCCGGGGCCTGGGTCTACGTCGGCCCCCTCTCCCCCGTCGACTTCGACTGACCGCGCGCCCCGGTCAGCGCGAAGTCCAGGCTGGTGCGGTACCAGTGGATCTCGTCCGGCGGCTCCGCCCGTAACAGCCGGAGCGCCACGGCCGCCGCGGCCGGGATCTGCGGGTGCCCGTACGGCGGGGGCGGGGCGAGTGCGGCGAGCAGGAGGCGCTCCGCCGGGTCGGGCACGGCCTCCAGCAGCTCGTCGTCTGGGAGTACGGAGGCAAGGACAGCAGCCCGCTCCCAGGGGTCGGCGGTTCGTCTCAGCAGCAGCCCCACATGCCGCCCCCGCCACTTCCGCGGCCGCAGATCCGCCTTGGCCGCCATCAGTTCCCGGTCGGCCGGGGGCGCGCTCCCGCGCAGCATCCCCGCCTCCTCCCGGACGGCGAACTCCCGCAGCTCCGCGGCCAGATAGAGCCACACCACCACCCGGTAGCGGTTGATCCGGTAGCCGATCGGGGTGAGGTGTCCGCAGCGCGCGAGCCGGGTGAACCGGCCGGGGCTGATCCCCAGCACCCCGCCCGCGGCCTCGGCTCCGGCCACGGTCTCGACCCGCTCGCGCAGCGCGTCCGGGAACCCATCGGCCGACCGGATCCGCTCGAGCTCGGCCCGCGTGTACCGTACGGCCCCGCCCGGCGCCGGCGGACCGGCCCGTACGATGCCCAGCTGGACGGCCCGCGCGAACTCGGTCCGGGTCAGCCTCAGCTCCTCGGCTGCCCGGGCACCGCCCACCGAGGCGTCCGCCGGCACGTCCGCCCGCGCCGCCAGGGGGCCGTGCGCCCGTACCACCGCCGGCCCGTCCGCCCGTAACACCGCCGGCCCGTGCGCCCGTACATCCGGCAGGGCCTGCGCCCCTGCATCCGGCAACACGTGCCCCGACTGCGTCGCGACCTTCATGACGGTCCTCCCCCACGAGTGATGATTACTCTGTGTGAAGACCGTAACCCAGCGCTACGACACCCCGCGAGGCCTGTGGATAACTCCGGAAACCGGAAGGCATCAGCCCCCGGTGATCCGCCGCTCCGCCACCCCCAGGTGTTCACCCACCCGGTTGACCAGCAGCGTCATCTCGTACGCGACCTGACCGATGTCGGCCTCGGCGGCGCTGAGCACGCACAGCGAACTCCCCGCGCCCGCCGCCATGACGAACAGCACGCCGTCGTCGTACTCGACCATCGTCTGCCGTACCTCGCCGGCCCGGAAATGTCGGCCCGACCCCTTCGCCAGGCTCTGCAGCCCCGCCGCCACCGCAGCCAGGTGCTCCGCGTCCTCCCGCGCCAGCCCCGCGCTCGCACCCGTCACCAGGCCGTCGTTGGACAGCACCACCGCATGCCTGACCTGCTGGACCCTGCGCGTCAGGTCGTCGAGCAGCCAGTCCAGCTGCTTGTCCAGTGCCATTTCGAGCCCCTCCCCGTCGACGCCGCCGGCGTGGCCGCGCCCCACCCCTCGTAGTAAGTCCACGCCAGCCTTCCCCACCAGCGCCTTTCGGGCAAGGAGGATGTCCCCATGGCGAAGAAGATGACTCAAGAGGAATGGCGGGCATTCGTCTCGTACGGGACCCGCACCGGAAAGCTGTCCACCGTCCGCGAGGACGGCAGTCCGCACATCGCACCCATCTGGTTCGTTCTCGACGGTGATTCCTTCGTGTTCAACACCGGCAAGGCCACGGTCAAGGGCCGCAACCTCCTCCGCGACGGGCGGGTCGCGCTCTGCGTGGACGACGACCGTCCGCCGTTCTCCTACGTCGTCCTCCAAGGACGCGCCGATATCAGCGAGGACTTGGAGGAGATGCTCCCCTGGGCGACGCGGATCAGCGCCCGTTACATGGGAGAGGAGAGCGCCCAGGCCTTCGGCCGCCGCAACGCCGTCCCCGGCGAACTCCTCGTCCGCGTCACCATCGACAAAGTGATCACCGTTGCCGGCGTGACCCACTGAGGCGGGCACCGCCCGCCACCGCAGGCCCGCCTCACACGGAATCGGCCTGCGGCTCCACCGAGTCGAGCAGCCGGGCGGTGTGCACCCGCCCGGCATACTCGACCAGCCTGATCAGCACCTCCTTCCCCGAATCCTTGTCCCGCGCATCGCACAGCACCACCGGCGTCCCCGACTCCAGGTCCAGTGCCCGCGAGACCTCGTGCGCCCCGTACCGCCGCGCGTCCGTGAAGCAGTTGACGGCCACCACGAACGGGATGCGCCGGTGCTCGAAGTAGTCCACCGCCGGGAAGCAGTCCTCCAGCCGACGGGTGTCCGCGAGCACCACGGCTCCCAGAGCGCCCTGCGACAGCTCGTCCCACAGGAACCAGAACCGGTCCTGCCCCGGTGTCCCGAACAGGTAGAGCGACAGTCCGGACCGGATGGTGATCCGCCCGAAGTCCATGGCCACGGTCGTGGTCGTCTTCTGGGCCACCCCGCCCGTGTCGTCGACCAGTTCGCCCGCCTCGCTGAGCAGCTCCTCCGTCCGCAGCGGCCGGATCTCGCTGACCGCACCGACCAGCGTGGTCTTGCCGACCCCGAACCCGCCCGCCACGAGTATCTTCAGCGCGAGAGCGGCCAGTTCCCCGTCGGCCTCCGGATCCTGGTCCGGGCCGGGCACCGGGGCCGGTCCGCCGGGTCCGTCGTGGTGTTGTCCCATCACAGCGCTCGCAATCCCTCGATGACTTCCCGCAGAATCCGCTCGTCCGGCAGCCGGGCGGGCGGCACCGGCCGGCTGACCTTGACGTGCCCGCCCTCCAACAGGTCCCCGAGCAGCACCCGCACCACGCCCACGGGCAGGTCCGCGTCCGCCGCGAGCTCCGCCACCGACTGGGTCTCGGACCGGCAGAGCCCGAGCAGTGCCCGGTGTTCGGGGCCCAGCAGCGACTCGGCCGCCGCATCGGCGCCCGCAGCGCCCTCGTTGTCTATGACGACCAGCGCGATCAGGTCGAACCGGACCCCGTGCGGTCCCGGCTTCGTACGCCCGCCGGTCATGGCGTACGGACGGACGAGCGGGCCCGCGTCGGCGTCGTACCACTGGCCGTTCATGTACCGGACCGCCGCTCTCAGCCTGCGGCCGGCGGCCGCGCCGCGAACCGGGACGGGGTGTACAGGTGCTCCCCGACCCGCTTCACGAGCCGGGCCATCTCGTAGGCGATCAGCCCGATGTCGGCGCTCGCCGCGCTGAGGACGGCCAGGCAGGAACCGTCCCCGGCGGCCGCGACGAAGAGGAAGCCCTCGTCCATCTCCACCATCGTCTGGCGCACGCCCCCGGCGTGGAAGTGCCGGCCCGCGCCCTTCGCCAGACTGTGGAATCCGGAGGCCACGGCGGCCAGGTGCTCCGCGTCCTCCCGGCTGAGCGCACTGGACGCGCCCACCGCCAGGCCGTCGTTGGACAGGACCACGGCATGGCGGACCTCGCGGACCCGGACCACGAGGTCGTCCAGCAGCCAGTCCAGTTCGCCGGACCTGCGGACGCCGTCGAGGTCGAATCTCTGGTGCTCGATCATCACACTTCTCCTTCACTGCCTGCGTGGGCGGCGTTCTCCTGGGCCCCGCGGACCCAGCCGGCCCGGTAGGCCGCCATCCGGTCCCGGGCCTGCTCCGGGCTGCGCCCCGGCGGGTCCTCGGGCGGGCGCGCCCCGGCCGGGACCTTCGGAGCGGGGGTCTCGCGCAGCTGCGGGACCAGGCTGGCCTGGCGCACGCGGCGCGGCAGTTCGGTGACCGGGGCGTCGGGCACGGAGGCGGAGCCTCCGGCGAGCCGCGGGGCGGGCGCGGGCCCAGGGCCCGGTGCCGAAGCGGAATCCGAAGCCGCCGCCGGTACCGGTGCGGCCTGCGTACGGGCGACCGCACCCGCGGGACTCCGCGGCCGCAGCGAGGCCACCGGGGCCGGGCGCGGCTCCTCCCGTACGGGGCCGCGGTCCGGGAGCGGGATGCCGCGCCCGTCCTCCCGTACCGCCGAGCGGCGGGCGTCCTCCCGTACGACGGTCATCGCGGGCGGCTGCGGTGCCGGCTGCTCCGGTTCCGTCGAGGCCTCGAGCAACGGGTCCCGGTCCGCGACCGCTGCCGGCGCGGAGCCCGTCTCGATCGCGCCCTGGAGCAGGGAGTTGGGCAGGAGCACGACGGCGGTGGTGCCCCCGTACGGTGACGTGCGCAGGTGCACCCGTACACCGTGCCGGGCCGAGAGGCGGCTGACCACGAACAGCCCGAGCCGGTCGCTGTCGAACAGGTCGAGGGCCTCGGACTGCTCGATGCGCCGGTTGGCCTCGTGGAGGGTCTCGCGGCCCATGCCGAGCCCGCGGTCCTCGACCTCCAGGACGTATCCGGCGCCGACCGGCTCGCCGCTGACACGGACCTTGGTGTGGGGCGGGGAGAACTGGGCTGCGTTCTCGATGAGTTCGGCCAGCAGGTGCGTGAGGTCGGCGACGGCGCCGCCGATCACGGCTGCCTCGGCCAGCTGGCGGACCTCGACGCGCGGGTAGTCCTCGATCTCGGAGACGGCGGCCCGTACGACGTTGGTCAGTGGGACCGGCATCCGCCAGGCGCGCCCGGGGGCGGCGCCCGACAGGATGATCAGGCTCTCGGCGTGCCGGCGCATCCGCGTCGTGAGGTGGTCGAGGCGGAAGAGGTCGCCGAGTTCGCCGGGGTCGTCGGCGCGCCGCTCCATCGAGTCGAGCAGGGTGAGCTGCTTGTGCACCAGGACCTGGCTGCGGCGGGCGAGGTTGACGAAGACGCCGCTCACCCCGCTGGCGAGCTCGGCGCGTTCGACGGCCGCGCTGAGGGCCGCCCGGTGGACGGTGGCCAGCGCCTCGCCGACCTGGGTGATCTCGTCGTCGGCGGGCGGTGGCGGCGGGGTCTCGGCGTCGACGTCGATGTCCTGGCCGGCCCGCAGCCGGTCCATCGCGTGGGGGAGCTTGCGGTGGGCGATCTCCAGGGCGGTGTTGCGCAGCGAGACGAGTTCCACGACGAGGGCGCGGCCGATGCGCACGGAGATGACGAGGGAGGCGGCCACGGCGGCGAGGCCCAGCAGTACGGCGGCGCCGGCGGGGCTGAGCCCGGCCTGGGCGAGGGGGTCGGTGCGGTCGGCGGCTGCGGCGTGCGCGGTGGTTTCGATCTCGCGCATGGAGGTGCTGATGCTCGTGTACGCCGCGTCCCAGCCGGCCGGCGCACCGCGGGCCGCGTCCTTGGCCGAACCGCCGGGTGACCCACCGGCCGTCCCGGTGCCCGTCGTCGCCCCCGCGGCGAGCGCCCGGTCCTCGGCAGCGGTCAGTTCGGCGTACGCGGCGCTCTTGGCCACCGACTGCCAGGCGGCCTGCTGGGCGGCGGGCAGGTCGTCGGCGGAACTCGCGGTGAGGGCGCGGCGGGTCTCGACGAGGCCGGTGAGGCGCCGAAGCGTTTCGGCGGTGCGCGGGCCGGGCGCGGCGATCAGCGCGTCCTCACGGGAGAGGAGTTCCCCGGCGCGTGCGAATTCGAGCAGGACGCGCGCGTCGGGGCCGAGTTCGGCCTTCTGACCGCCGGAGAGGGCGCCGCCGACGGACAGGGCGCTGTCCACCACGCGGGTGTACGTCTCGTACGCCGCTTCCGGGGTCGCGCGCCGGTCCGCGACGTCCTTGCGGGTGGAGGCGAGCCCCTCCGACGCGGCCACGAAGGCCTCGACGCGGACGACGACTTCGGTGCGGTGGTCACCGGACTCGGCGACGGTGTGCCGGTCGCCGAGCCGCAGCCGCGCGACGGCGGCGTCGGTGCGCCGCGACTGCTGTTCCAGGGCGGCGCCCTGGTCGGCGGCGGGGTCGGCCAGGTGGCGGACGGCGGCGCGGCGTTCGGCCTGGAGCTCGGTGACGGCGGCGGCGACGGGGGTGCGTATCTGCTCGTCGACCCGCTGGACGCGGCTGAGCCGGGCGATGTCCTGGGCGGTGCTGACGGTCGCGAAGCCCCAGAGGGCGAGCAGCGAGACGACGGGGACCATCAGGAGCGACACGATCTTCGCTCGGACGGTGGCGGGGCGCAGCCGCAGCCGGCGCGATCCGCCGACGGCTGCGACGGCCGCCGGGCCGGGAAGGCCGGTCCGCCGGTCCTGCTGCGCCGCCGGCTCCTCGGCGGGCGGTCCGGCGTGGGCCCGGCGGCCGCGCGCCGGGGGCGCGGGCAGCTGCGGCGCCGCTGCTTCCGGTGGTCTGCGGGGTGTGCGCATGGGCTCCTCGTTCGGGGTGCGGTCCGGGGGGGGCGAGTCGGGGGGGGGGGGGCGGGCGGGCCGATCAGGCCGCCCGGGTCAGTGGTTCAGCGGGCCGCCGCCGGCCCGGGCGTCTGCCCGCCCATGTGCCGGGCGGCCGAGGCGGAGGCGGCACGCTCGTCGGCGGTCGGGGAGAGCGCGACGAACGCGGAGGTGATGAAGAGGTACGAGCCGAGCCCGACGGCGAGCGGGAAGATGAACTGCATCGCGGTGGCGCCCGGCAGGGCGTGGTCCGAGGGGACGACGCGGACGGCGACCGCCATCATCCCGGTGTAGTGCATGCTGCTGACGGCGGCGCCCATGACGAGCGAGGCGACGGCGACGGCGGCCGGCGCCTTGATGTTGAGCGCGGCCCACAGCGCGGCGGTGGCCGCGACGACGGCGATGGCGACCGAGAGCCCGACCGCGAGCGGGTCGTACGAGATGCTGCCGTGCAGGCGCAGGGCGGCCATGCCGAGGTAGTGCATGCTGGCGACGCCGAGGCCGGTGGTGAGCCCACCGAGGACCAGGGCGCGGCCGCGGTCCCCTCCGTAGCCGACGACGAAGACGCCGGCGCCGACGACGATCATGGCGACGAGCAGGCTGAGGATGGTCAGGGGCACGTTGTAGTGGATCTCGGTGCCGGTGACGTTGAAGCCGAGCATCGCGACGAAGTGCATCGTCCAGATGCCGGTGCCGATGGCGGAGGCCGCGGTGAGGAGCCAGTTGCGGCGGGAGGATCCGGTCGTCGCGGCGAGTGCGCGGACGGTGCAGCGCAGCCCGAGGGCGGCGCCGATGGATGCCATCACATATGACAGTACGGGTGTCAGCCAGCCATAGGCCGCGTGGTCGAGGTGTCCCATGGCCCCGGGACGCTAGTCCGGGTGAGGGCACGAACAAGGGGCGCATTTCGAAAGCAGCTGGAACTGCTGGAATATGACAGAGCTACGTTCATCTTCGATCACGCCACGTGCCACCTTGCGCACGCACCGCACGCAGCGCACGCACCGCATGCCCCGCACAGGCAGCCCGCACCCCGGGACGAGCCCGTGGGGGATCATGTCCACATGAGCGAAGACCACACGCACGTGCAGGAGTTCTTCGGGGTACGCGCCGCCGACTGGGACCGGAAGTTCCCGGATGACGGGCCCGCGTTCACGACCGCCGTGGCCGAGTTCGGCCTGCGCTCCGGGGACCGCGTGCTCGACGCGGGCTGCGGGACCGGGCGGGCGCTGCCGGCGCTGCGCGCCGCCGTCGGCCGGGCCGGCACGGTGCTCGGCGCGGACCTCACCCCGCAGATGCTGGCCGCCGCGCGGCAGGCCGGCCGGGGCGCGGTGGGCACTCTGCTGCTCGCGGACGTGGCCCGGCTGCCGCTGCGCGACGGAGTGCTCGACGCCGTCTTCGCCGCCGGGCTGATCGCGCACCTGCCCGACCCGGAGGCGAACCTGCGCGAGCTCGCCCGCGTCGTGCGCCCCGGCGGCCGGCTCGCGCTGTTCCACCCGATCGGGCGAGCGGCCCTCGCGGCGCGGCAGGGACGCGAGCTGACGCCGGACGACCTGCGGGCCGAGCGCAACCTCGGCCCGCTGCTGGCCGGTTCGGGCTGGGACATGACCTCGTACGCCGACGAGGACGCCCGCTTCCTGGCGCTCGCGGTGCGCCGCGCCTGACCCGCACACCCCTCACACACCATGCGTACGTCGGCACCTCGCCCGGGGTCCGGGGAGGTGCCCCGGATCACGCCGGAGGCTGGGCCTCGGCCCCGGCCGGCCGGCGGGGATGCGGCACGGGGCATCCCCCCGAGCCGGGCACGGGAAACGTCCCGAGCTCGCCCACGTCGTAGCCGTGGGGGTAGCCCTTGATCTCCGGGTTCTGGCGGGCGTAGTGCGGGGCCTTGCGCGGCGGCAGCAGCCGGACGGCGCGGCCGCGCAGCTTCAGTGCGCCCCGGAACAGCGCCTTGACCTGCGGGCGGGGGCTCTCGTAGCGGAAGGCGGACAGGAGCGGCTCGTCGAGGAGCGAGAGGCTCAGTGCGCGCACGGCGGGGGCGAGCGGCGCCGGGTACCAGGAGGCCATCAGGCCGATGGTGGAGTCGGCGACCTTGCGGCCACCCTCGTCCCAGCCGAAGTGGGCCTCCTCGTAGGCGTTCAGGGTCTCCTCGAACTCCTCGTAGGAGCCCGGGATGTCCGTGATGCCCATGTATCGGCCGAGCTCGGCGTAGTAGTTCGCGCTGGCCCGGCGCTCGTGGTGGGTCATCGGGCGCCAGCCGTACGCGTCCAGCCAGCGCACCGGAATCACCACGAAAGTGCACAGGACGTAGCGCATGTCCTCGTTGCCGATGTCGTAGGCGCGGTGCATCTGGTTGACGCGGCGGATCGCGGTGCGCGCGGTCTCGCTCTCGAATCCGTGCTCCACGACGGCATCGAGGAGCAGCGCGGTGTCGTCGTAGCGTTTCTGCGGGCGGTCGGTGAACTCGGCGGTCTCGGCCAGCAGGCGGCCGATGCCGGGCACGGCGTAGGTGCGGAAGAGGGCGAGCTCCAGCGCGCGGGTGAAGTCCCAGGGGAACTCGTACGTGGCGGTGAGCCGGTAGATGGCCAGGAAGTCCTTGTCGGGGTCGAGACGGAGGATCTCCCTCAGCCGGTCGTAACGCTGCACCGGGTGTCCCTTTCTGTGGCGGGGTCCCAACTCTACGTGCAGGTAGCGGGCTTGGAAATCGTCGCCCGCAGGCTCTCGACGCGGGGGTTACCGGCTGGTTAGGGTGCGCCGACGAGAGAGCGACGGGGAGGCCACGTGTCCGACGAGGAGGAGGGCGGTTCGCTCTACGTGCTGACCGCCGTGCTGCTGACCCCTGCGCAGTTCCCGAGCATCCTGGGCGACGATTTCCCGGAGGCCTGCGCACTGCTGGGCGTGAAGCCGGTGGCGCGGGGGTACGGGCTGGTGCTCGGCCAGGACGAGGAGGGCGCGCGCTGGACCGTCGTCGTGGACGACGTCTCGCTCGTGGCCATGGCGATCGCTTCCTGGGACTGCGGCATGGAGTACGACCTGTCGCCGGACGAGCGGACGATCGTGGTCTCGCTGGCGGGCTGGCCGCTGGACCTGTCGGTGGCGACGCCGGGGATCCCGGATCCGCACGACCCGGAGCAGGGCGCCGACGGCACCGGACGGGTGCCGCTGGCACCGCCCTCCGCCGAGGCGTGGGGAGCGGTGCAGCGGCGCATGGGCGCGGACCAGATCGCCCGGGAGTGGTCCGACTGGCGCGAGCGCGTCGCCACGGACGGCGGGGCGGCGGCCGCGGCGCACCCCGGGCTCGCGCGGGCGCTGAAGGAAGCCCTGGAGTACACGCAGAGCCCGCCACCGCCCGGACGGGTGCGGTCCTCCTTCGCGGGCGAGGGGGCGCGGACCCTGCGGGTGGACGGGCCCGGGTGGTCGCTGGTGGCCCGGACCGACGACGCGGCGTTCGTACTGCTGGACGACGAGGCGAGCGAGGTGCTCGCGGTCCCCCGCGACGGGGATCCCGATCTCGGTCTGCCGAAACTGCCGGAGCTGCTGGCGGCACTGGACCGCATCGCGGTACGCCCGGTCTGAACCCGAGGGAGACGCTGTGCTGGTGGAGTCGGAGCCGGTGGCCGTGGTGGTGGGCGGCCGCGCTGAGGTCGTCGACGACGACTGGGGGCGCGAGACGGCCGTGATCCGCCTGGACGCCGGACGGTTCGGCCCGGAGGCCCTGTACGGGCTGGCGGAGTTCTCGCACCTCGAGGTGGTCTACCACTTCGACCGCGTCCCGGTGGAGAAGATCGAGACGGGCGCGCGGCATCCCCGGGGCAACCCGGACTGGCCGCTGGTCGGCATCTTCGCCCAGCGCGGCAAGAACAGGCCGAACCGGCTGGGTGTCTCCCGGTGCCGGATCCTGAAGGTGGACGGCCTGGACGTGCACGTGGAGGGCCTGGACGCGGTGGACGGCACCCCGGTGCTCGACCTGAAGCCGTACCTGGCCGAATTCGGCCCGCGCGGAGACCTCCGCCAGCCGGACTGGGCCACGACGCTCATGCGGGACTACTACTGACCCGAACCCGCCGCGACGGGGCGAGGGCCCGGGCGGGCCGCCCAAGCCCCGGGCGTTGGGCCGGCCCCGCGTACGGGTGGTAGCCGGCCCGCGCGGCCGAGCCCGCTCAGCGGCCGAGCTGCTTCCTGGATATGCCCCGCAGACGACGCCGCTGGGAGGAGTCCAGCAGCAGATAGGCGGCCGCCGGCACCCCGATCAGGACCAGCAGCCCTGCCCAGAACCCGACCGTCCAGAACAACACGATGGCTGCCGCGACTCCGGCAACCGCGACCTTGCCGCGCTTGGACATCTGCGGACACCTCCACCTGTCGTCGACCACTACCCCCTCAACGCGCCGCGTCGACCGCGCGTTCCCGGCCCCTCCCACGGGCAGGACCCGTTCTTACGGCCCCCGCTCGCCCCTTCGGAAGCTCCGGCCGCCCAGGCTCCGCCTGGCGGCGTTTTGGCGGCGCGTGGCCGACGGAGTGCTTGTCGGGGCTCGGGGCCGGGTCGACGATGGGCGCTCCGGGTAGCGCGGTCCCACGGGAGGGTGACATGGACGATCCGTCGGTGGCGCTGCCGGGCGGGGCCGATCCCGCCGAGCGGAAGCGCGTACTGCGGCGGGCGCACACCGCGTTCACGCTGGACGGGCGGGTCGAGGCTCCGGTCCGGGCGGTGATCGCGAACTCCTGGCGGCGCTGCGCCCGGGCCCGGGTCGGCCCGGAGTGCACGCCCCGGGTGGACCTGGCGGACGCGGAGCTGCGGTCGTACCGTGCGCAGCACCCGCTGGCCCGGGTGATGCCGGTGTTCCGGGACCTCGTGGGGGCCTTCGCGGCGCACGGGGCCCATCTGCTGGCGGTGTGCGACGCGCGGGGCAGCCTGCTGTGGGTGGAGGGCGAGGCGGCCACGCTGCGCCGGGCGGAGGGGCTCGGCTTCGTACCGGGCGCGCGCTGGGCCGAGACGGCGATGGGGACCAACGCGCCCGGTACGGCGGTCGCCGTCGGGGAGCCGGTCCAGGTCTTCGGGGCCGAGCACTTCAGCCGTCGGGTCCACCCCTGGACGTGTGCGGCGGCTCCGGTGCGCGACCCCCGTACCGGCCGGGTGCTCGGCGCGGTGGACGTCACCGGGGGCGACGGCCTGGCCCATCCGCACTCCCTCGCCTTCGTGCAGGCCGTGGCCCGGGCCGCGGAGGCCCAGCTGGCGCTGCTGGACCCGTTCCCGCAACCCGCCGGGGACACCCTCGGCGCCCTCGGCCGGGACGAGGCACTGCTGGTCGGCGGGGACGGCGTGAGGATCCGCCTGGGGCGGCGGCACAGCGAGATCATGGCGCTCCTCGCGCACCACCCCGAGGGGCTGTCGGGCGAGGAGCTGGCGATCGCGCTGTACGAGGACGAGTCGGTGTCACCGGTGACCTTGCGCGCCGAAATGTCACGGCTGCGCGGGCTGCTGGGGGACCGCGCCCCGCTCTCGCGGCCCTACCGGACGGCGGCGCCGCTGGAGGCGGACTTCAGCGTCGTGACCCGCCACCTGGCGGCCGGCGCCGTGTCGGCGGCGCTCCACCACTACGCGGGCCCACTGCTCCCCGGTTCGACCGCACCGGGCATCGTCCGGCTGCGGCGCCGGATCGAGGACCAGGCACGGGCCGCCGTGATCGCCCGGGCGGACGTGGGGCTGCTGACCGACTGGGTGTGCGCCCCTTGGGGCGCGGATGATCCGGCCGTGTGGCGGGCGCTGGCCGCGACCCTGCCGCCGGAGGGACGCCCCGCCGCACTGGCCCGCGTACGGACGCTCGACAGCGAGCTCGGCACCGGGGCACCCGGCCCTGCCACCGCACCCGCCCCCGTACCGGCACCCGGCCCCCCACCGCGGCCCGTCCGGCGCGAGTCGGGACGCCCGGGCCGTGCAACCTATCCGCAACCTGCCCGCTCCTAGCCTCCTCCCGAGCGCTGTCCGACGGCGGCCGGCGCCCGCCAAGGGGAGGACACCATGGCCCGTTACGCTGCGCCCGGTACCGAAGGCGCGCTCATGTCGTACGCGTCCCGCTACGGCCACTTCATCGGAGGCGAGTACGTCGAGCCCGCCCTCGGCGGGTACTTCGCCAATCCCTCTCCCGTCAACGGCCTGCCGTTCACCGAGGTCGCGCGCGGCACGGCCGAGGACGTGGAGCGGGCCCTCGATGCGGCGCACGCGGCCGCGCCCGCCTGGGGCCGCACCCCGGTCTCCGACCGGTCCTCGATCCTGCTGCGCATCGCGGACCGGATGGAGCAGAACCTGGAGGCCCTGGCGGTCGCCGAGACCTGGGAGAACGGCAAGCCGGTCCGGGAGACCCTGGCCGCCGACATGCCGCTGGCCATCGACCAGTTCCGCTATTTCGCGGGCGCGCTGCGCGCGCAGGAGGGCACGCTGAGCCAGCTCGACGACGACACCGTCGCCTACCACTTCCACGAGCCGCTGGGCGTGGTCGGGCAGATCATCCCGTGGAACTTCCCGATCCTGATGGCGGTGTGGAAGCTGGCCCCGGCGCTGGCGGCCGGGAACACGGTGGTGCTGAAGCCGGCCGAGCAGACCCCGGCCTCGGTGCACTACTGGCTGAGCCTCGTGGCGGACCTGCTGCCGCCGGGCGTGGTGAACATCGTCAACGGCTTCGGCGAGGAGGCGGGCAAGCCGCTGGCGTCCAGCCCGCGCGTGGCGAAGATCGCGTTCACCGGGGAGACGTCCACGGGGCGGCTGATCATGCAGTACGCGGCGGAGCACCTCAAGCCGGTCACCCTCGAACTCGGCGGCAAGAGCCCGAACCTCTTCTTCGACGACATCTGGACCACGGACGACGACCTGCGCGACAAGGCCCTGGAAGGGTTCACGATGTTCGCCCTGAACCAGGGCGAAGTGTGCACGAGCCCCTCCCGCGCCCTGATCGAGCGGGGCCGGTACGGGGACTTCCTCGACGCGGCGGTCGCGCGCACCGAACTGATCCTGCCCGGGCACCCGTTGGACACGGACACGATGATCGGCGCACAGGCCTCCGAGGAGCAGCTGCGCAAGGTCCTCTCGTACGTGGAGATCGGCCGGCAGGAAGGCGCGAAGATCCTCACCGGTGGCGAGCGGATCGACCACGGCGGCGACCTGGCGGGCGGTTTCTACGTGGAGCCGACCATCTTCGAGGGCGACAACCGGATGCGGATCTTCCAGGAGGAGATCTTCGGCCCGGTCGTGTCGGTGACGTCCTTCCAGGACTTCGACGACGCCGTCCGCATCGCCAACGACACGGCGTACGGCCTGGGCGCCGGCGTCTGGACCCGCGACATCAACACCGCGTACCGGGCGGGCCGCGCGATCCAGGCGGGCCGCGTCTGGACGAACTGCTACCACGCCTACCCGGCGCACGCCGCCTTCGGCGGCTACAAGCAGTCGGGCATCGGCCGGGAGACCCACAGGATGATGCTGGACCACTACCAGCAGACGAAGAACGTTTTGGTCAGCTACTCCCCCAAGGCGCTTGGCCTCTTCTAGAAAATCGAAGTGAGCTGCCTGTTGGGAAGGCCGACGCAGGAGGGCGCCGCCGGGGCGGGAATCCCGGCGGCGCCCTAAGAGAAAGCGGGCTTTCGTGCGCGGAAACGCCGAGCGCGAGCTACCAGCGGTACCAGCGTCCGCCACCGCCCGCCGGCCGGGCCACGAAACCGATCAGCCACAACACCAGGACGGCGATCGCGACCCACCACAGGATCTCGAGCGCGAATCCCGCGCCGAAAAGGACCAGGACGAGCAGAAGAACGAGCAACAGGGGAACCATCGTTATCCACCTCCGACAGGCCGTCTGCCCTGTCGTATCCCTGGCATGCGCAGGAAATTATTCGGTTCCCCTCCGAATGCACGGGTAGGCGCCGGCCATGAACCTCGCAACCGTGCTCTCCGCCGAAGGAACCCCGTCCCTGCTGCTGATCCTCGTCGGCGTGGCGGTCGCCGCGCTGCTGGTCGCCGCCTTCTGGTGGGGCAGCCGCCGCGCCGCCCGCCGCCGGGCCCCGGTCGGCCCCACCCCCCAGCCGCGCAGCGGCTCCTGGCAGACCCCGGAGGAGGACCCGAGCCGGGGACGCCCCGGTCCCTGAGCCCGGAGCGAACCTCTCGGCCCGCCAGACCTCGTACCAGTCTTCGCCGCCTGCCGCGACCAGATCCTTCCCGCGCCCGACGGGCTCGGCTACTCCACGATCAAGAGCGGGAGCGGGGGGCCGTCTGCCGCCTGGGGGTGCGCGTCGGGTGCTCCGCCGGTCGCGTCTCTCCAGACCCGCACGTACCTGGTCTTCTCGGCCCACGTGCCGAGATCGGCGGTGTCGGCGCTGTACTGCTGCCAGGTCGTGCCCTGCTCCTCGGTGGTGGGCCTCCGGGTACCCGGCCTGGACGCCCACACGGTGACGTGCGTGACCGAGCGGATGTCCTGGCGGAACGGGTTGTCGGGGGCGGCGAGCTCGACCGGCGCCTTCAAGGAGCCCAATCGGCCGAGTCCGAGGTGGGCGAGTGAATACACGACCGCATCCTGACCCTCGTCCCACGTGTCGGGGCGCACCGTGACGGCGTTCCCCTGGTAGTACGTCGCGTCGTACAGGGTTGCCCCGCTCACAGGCCCTGCGTGGTCTGCCGTGCCTGCCATGTCTGCCATGTCTGCCTCTCGCGGGCGCAGGGAGGTGCGGGCCTTTCAGCGGGCCGACAGCAGTTCCAGCTCGGCCTCGTAGAGCACTGCCGGATCGAGGCCCATGGCGGCGAAGTGCCCGCCGAGCTCCAACGAGAGCACACCGTGCAGCCGGGTCCAGAAGCAGACGGCCGAGCGCAGGGCCGAGGCCGACGCGGGAAGCCCTCCGTCCACGGGTACCGCGGCGCAGGCATCGAGGACGATGCCCACGGCTTCCGACGCCATGGCGGTGACGTCGGCGGGGCCGCGATAGCCGGGTACCGGGGGGCCGAGGACGAGGAAGTACCGCTGTGGATCGTCGAGGGCCCACCCGCGCAGGGCGTGCGCCAGAGCCGCGAGATCGCAGTCCTTCCGGGCCGCCGCAGCCCGCAGGGTGGCCACCAGGCTCTGGTAGGCGTCCCGGACCAGTTCGGTGAGCAGTTCGTCGCGACCTGTGAAGTACCGGTAGAGCGCGGCGCCGCTCAAGCCCATGTGTTTGGCGATGCCGTTGAGGGAGAGTGCTGACGTTCCGGCGGTGGCGATCTGTTCCCACGCCCGTGCCTTGATTTCGGCCCGCACCTGCTGGCGGTATCGCTCGCGGGGGGTCGTCGTCGCAGCTGCATCACTCATGTCAGCCACCTCCTCGCGTGTTACACCCTATCGCTCGCGAGGGATCGCCGTGCTTTCTCACATCTTGAATGTGTCCTTTCCCTTTTCCTTCAGGTGCCTGGCCTTCCCACGTGCCTCCAGGGCGGCGCCTTTGGCTTCCGTGGTCTTGTTTCCCAAAGCGTGTGCCGTCTTCTTCACCGCCCGGCCGATGACCTGCTCGGCCGCCGCTTTCATTTTCTCCGTGGTGCTCATTGCTCCTCGTTTCTCACGTCACTGCCCTCTTACCCACGTGGAGCGGCGAAACCCGGGCCGGCGGGTGCGGGCCCGGGGTGTCAGGCGCGGAGTGTCAGTCCCGGGGTGGGAGCAGCGGGCCGAGGGGGCCGAGGTCGAGGTTGACGTCTTCGAGGGCGTAGCCGTGTTCGGCGCACAGGTCGGCGAGGCTGTCGTGGAGGGCGAGGAGGGTCGCGCCGAGTTCTTCTTCCTGTTCGTCGGTGAGGTCGCCGGCGTCGACGCGGCGCAAGGCCTGGCGTTCGATGAGCTGGCGCAGGAGCTCGATGAGGGTGAGGACGAGTTTGAGCAGGTCTTCTCCGACGGTGTCGGGGTCGGTGTTGAGGTGCCGGGCGGGGCGCGCGGGCTGGTCGTGTGGTGTGGGCGGTGCCTGGATGAGGCGGAAGGCATGCGTCAGGCTGTCGCCGACGTCTTGAAGGCCGCGGCGGTCTGGGCGCGCGGGCTCTTCATGGCTCACTTCGGCCGCCGTCCTGCGCCCGGGCGGGCGTGATCTCGGAGCTGACGGAGACGATCAGGGCGCGCAGTGAGATGCGGACGAGGTCGATGTCGGCGATGGACAGGACGATGTCGCCGGTCAGGACGACCCCGCCGCTGAGGAGCCGGTCGAGGAGGTCGACGAGGGCGACTTGGCGGCCGGGCAGGGGTTCGCCGTGTTCCGTGAGGGTCATGGTGGCGGCTCTCGGGCTTCGGCGGGGCCCTCGGGGTCGGATACGGCGAAGGAGTACGGGGCCCACGGGCCGGTGACCTCGATGCGCAGGTCGGGGAAGTTGCGGGCGGCGTCGGCGATGGCGCTCCGGAACGGCTCGGCTTGGTCGTCGGGGACGAGGTAGGCGTCGTTGAGGACGTTTTCCTGCGGTCCGGTGAGCGCGCCGCTCTGGGGGGCGTGGCGTACGCGGCGGGTGGTGTGGCGGGCGGCGACGGCTTCGATGGCGTCGGCGGCCTGCTGGGCCTGCTGGTAGACGGCTTCGCGGGCGTGGTGCTGGGCACGGCGGGCGTGCAGGTACGCCTTGCCCGGACTGGTGGGAGCGGCGGGTGTGGCTGCGGCGCCGTCGCCGGGCGGGACGTCGGCAGTGGTGGGGGGTGTGAGGTAGATCTTCACTCCGTATTCGGTATGCGCGTGGAGCTGGTCGAGGAGCCGGCTGAAGGCGTGGTGTTGGGCGGTGAGGGCCTGGCGGGCCCGGGTGTCGTCCTGGTAGACGGTGGCCATGCGCAGGGGCAGGACCGGCGCGTGGGCGGCGATGGCCTGCACGACGTCGTGGTGGGTGCGGGCCACGTATTCGAGCCATTGCAGGTCCTCGAAGTGATCCTTGAGGGCGCTCTCGTTGAAGTCCCGTTCGGGTACCTCGCCGGCGGCGAAGGCGAGTCCGCCGGGGTCGGGGGCGGTGGGAACGGTGGGGAGCAGGAGCCGGACGGGCGCCTGGCCGATGCCGTGCAGGCCGGCGAGGGCCTCGCCCAGGGGGCCCGTGGGGCGGGTGACGGCGTAGACGTACGTGAGGGTGTCGGGTGCGTTCACTGCTGGCTCCCCCGTCGCCGCCTGGTCGGCCGGCCGCCGGGTTCTTCGCCCGGGGCCTCTTCTGCCTCTTCCGCCTCTTCGGGCTCTGCCGCTCCGATCTGGCCGCGGAGGGCTTCCAGCTCGGCGCGCAGGCGGCGGTTTTCCTGTTCCAGAGGGCTGCCCGTATGCCGGCTGGACAGCGACGGGTCGTGCTCCCACCAGTCGATGCCCATCTCCTTGGCCTTGTCCACGGAGGCGACCAGGATGCGGAGTTTGATGGTCAACAGCTCGATGTCGAGGAGGTTGATGCGGATGTCGCCGGCGATGACGATGCCCTTGTCCAGGACCCGCTCGAGGATGTCGGCGAGGCTGGACGAGGAGGTCTGCCCGTACGGCATCGGCGCGCGGGAGGAGAAGGCTCCGGGTCGGCCGGGCAGGGGTTCGGTCACGGTGGCGCTCCTGCCTCAGCTCAGGGCAGCTGCTGCTGGTACTCGGCGATTTCCTGCAGCCGGTCGATGAGTTCGTCTTCCCTCCGGTCGAAGGTCTCCTGGTCGATCTCTCCGCGGAGCAGCTGCTGCTCCAGTTCTCCGAGTGCGCGCCAGACCGGGGCGGGGTCGTAGTACTCCTCTTCGGCCTTGTCGACGACGCGCTGGGCGACCCAGGTGACGGCGCGGACCGGCGCGAGGGGGAGCGTCAGCAGTTGGGTCAGGAGTCCCATGGTCTTCCTCCCCTCGGGTCGGGGGTGCGAGGTGGCTGTCAGACGAAGCTGTAGGGGGGCAGGGGGCCGGAGAACCGCAGGTCGATGCCGCTGCCGATCTCGCGGGTCAGGTTGGCCTGCGCGGTGCGGAAGTCCTGCGTGTACGCGTCGGGCACGAGGAGGGAGAGGTTGAGGAAGTCGCTTCCCGACGCCGTGCGGGCACGGTGGTCGCGGGAGAAGGGAACGAGGGCCTCGGTCAGGCCGGCCGCCAGGGTCTCCTGCCGTGCCCGCACCTCGCCTGCGACCAGTTCGCCCAGGCTCAGGGGCAGGCCGGGGTCCGTGTCTCCGCCGCGGATGCGGTCGTTGAGGTCCCTGGCCTCGGGCACGTCCTCGAGGATCTGCTGCAGCAGCGGTGCCTCATCGGCCTGCGTCGCCCGCACGTGGTACTCGGCGCAGCCCTCGAGGCGTTCGAGAGTGCTGAGGTAGCCCTCGGCGTTGGTCTCGAGGGCCTGCGAGACCGCGAGGTCGTCGGGGGCGATGTAGCCGAACTGCAGCGGCAGGACCACCCCGTCGGCCATCAGCCGCTCCTGCACCTCCTGGTGGGCGGCCAGATCGCGCCGTTTGGGGCGGATCTCCTCGGCGATGTCGCTGACCACCGCGCACAGCGGCCCGGCTGTGACCGTGCGCAGCGGGGCGGGCTCGGAGCCGACGCCGTCGATGCCGTCCAGGCGGCGGGGGTGGTCCTTCGCGGTGATCGAGTACACGTAGAGCGGCATCGGTTACTCCTTCTCCCGGCGTACGGGGCGCCGGGCGGGGCGGCGTCGCCTGGGTGCCTCTTCCTCTTCCTCTTCGTCATCTTCTGCTTCCGGCTCCCTCGACTTGGAGGATTTGCCGGTCAGCGAGTCGCTCACTGCTTCGACGGCCCCGCTCAGGGCTCCTTTCGTCTTCCCTCTGGCACCGCCCTCAAGCATGTTGCTCATGACGTCGGGCAGCTGCGCGGGGGCCTTGCGGCCCGCTTCGAGATCGAGGCGGTTGCAGGCCTCGGCGAAGCGGAGATAGGTGTCGACGCTGGCCACCACGATCCTCGCGTCGATCTTGATGAGCTCGATGCCCACCAAGGACACGCGGACGAAGACGTCGATGACCAGACCCCGGTCGAGGATGAGCTCCAGGACGTCGTAGAGGCTGCTCGTGCCGCCTCCCTGCCCTCTGGCAACGGGGCTTCCGCCCTGCGGCACCATGGTCATGGCGCCTCCTTCCCCCGGCGGGGCCTGCTTCTCAGGTCGGCCGGTCGATCATGCCGCGGGTGTAGCGGCGGGTGCGTTCGTAGGAGATCAGCTCGCCCTCCTCGTCCAGCGAGACCCGGTAGCTGGCCATCACGCTGGTCGTGTCCGGGATGCGTTCCAGCTCCACCACCTCCACCTGCGCCTCCCAGCCGTCGTCGGTCGGCTTCAGCGACGAGACGGAGTCGGGGAACCGGCCCAGGAGTTCAGCGAGCTGCTCGGCCGCTGCGCGCATCGCCGCCGCGGCGCCCGGCACGCCGGAACGGCGCCGGGACGCGGTACGCCTGGACGGCTGCCTGTCCTGCTGTTCGCCCTCACCGGCAGCACGCGAAGAGCCCCGCCGGGGGCGTGCAGGTTCCGCTGCGGCCATACGTCACTCCCTTGGGGAGACGGCCTCACAGAAACTAGAATGTCACTAAATCTGTGCATAAGTCTCGCAGCTGGGGCAGGAGCTTGAGAAAGACCGCCCGCGCAGGACCGCACTTCGCCGGCCGGCAGCGCGATGCCACGATGCGCTGCCCGCGAGAGCACCGAGAAGTTTCTGGAGCGCCCTGGTAAGGGATGATCATGGACGACACGACCAAGATCGCACTCGCAGCCGCTGTGGCTGGGGGCTACGTACTCGGCCGGGCGAAGAAGGGCCGCCTGGCGTTCACCATGGCGACCTACCTCGCCGGCCGCCGCTTCGGGCTCGAGCCCGGGCAGCTGCTCAAGGAAGGCGCCTCACGGCTCAAGGAGATGCCGCAGTTCGCGGATCTCGGCGAGCAGCTGCGCGGCGAGGCCCTGGACGCCGGCCGGCAGGCGCTGGCCACCGCGGCCAACCGCAAACTCGCCGACCTCGCCGACTCCCTCCATGAGCGCACTCTCGAACTCACCCGCAGCGGCTCCCGCGAAGACCAGGGCGAGGACGAGGGCGAGGAGCCCTACGAGGACGAGGAAGCCGAGGGCTACGCGGAAGAAGACGAGGACGAAGAGGGCTACGCCGAGCCCGAAGCGGAAGAGGAGGAAGAGGAAGAGGAGGGCGAGGAGGAACCCGAGGAGGAAGCCGAAGAGGAAGAAGAGGGCGAGCCCGAGGAAGAAGCGGAGGAAGAGCCGGAGGCGGAAGAGGAAGAGGAGGAGGAAGAGGAGCCGGCGCCACCGCGCCGACGGCGGCCCGCAGCGCGAGGCGGCAAGAGCGCCGAACCCGCCCGGGAGGCCAGGCAGCGGCCGAGGGCCGCCAAGAAGGCCGCCCCGGCGAGGAAGGCCGCACCCGCCCGGAAGACGGCGCCCGCCAAGAAGGCCGCACCAGCGAAGAAGGCGGCCCCCGCGAAGAAGACAACGGCGAAGAAGGCGGCCCCCGCCAGGAAGACGGCGGCGAAGAAGGCCACGCCCGCCACGCCCGCCAAGAAGACGGCGGCGAAGAAGACCTCCAGTGGCAGGCCCGCATCGAAGGCCACGCCCGCCAGGAAGACCGCGGCGAAGAAGGCCGGCAGCGCCCCGCGCAAGAGGGCCACCGGTCAGGGCGCGGCACGCACGCCCGCCGCCAAGAAGACCACCAGCCGCAGTCCGGCACGCAAGAGGGCCGCCAAGAAGACCGCGGCCCGCAAGCCGTCCACGCGGAGGTAGGCCATGGCAACCTCAGACCGCTCCAGCGCACAAGAGTCCGCCTCCGGGATGGACCTGCTGCTGAAAGAACTGACCGGTTATCTTGCCGCGCAGGCGGACCAGCTGGCCGACAAGGCCACCGACAAGGTCTCCGACCTCACCGACCAGCTCTTCGACGTCGCCGACAACGGCGGCTCGCTCTCCGACATCGCCGGCATCGGCGGCCGCCTCATGCAGGGAGATTCCCCCCTGAAGGCCGTGGCCGGCCAGCAACTCGGAAACATCAAGGACAAGGTGACCGACACCCTTTCCCAAGCCTTCGGCAAGGGACGTGGCCGCAAGAGCGGCGGCGGCAAGGTCGTCAACATCGTCGAGGCGATCGACGTCGGCCTCCCCCTGCGCACCGTCTACGACCACTGGACGCAGTACGAGAACTTCAGCAGCTTCGCCAAGGGCGTCCGCGACGTCTCCCGCGACGATGAGACCAGCAGCGACTGGAAGGTCAAGGTCGGGCCCTCCACGCGCAGCTGGAAGGCGACCGTCCAGGAACAGGTACCCGACGACCGCATCGTGTGGACCTCAGAAGGAGCCAAGGGCACCACCCGTGGCTGCGTCACCTTCCATGAGCTCGCCCCGTCACTGACCCGCATCGTCATCGTCGTCGAATACCACCCGTCCGGCCTGTTCGAAAAGACCGGCAACCTGTGGCGCGCCCAAGGCCGCCGCCTGCGCCTGGACCTGAAGCACTTCCTGCGCTTCACCATGCTCAGCACCGACGAACCCGAAGGCTGGCGTGGCGAAATCCGCGACGGCGAAGTCGTCCAGACCCACGAGGAAGCCCTCGAGGAAGAGCAAGCCGAGGGCGCGGACCAGGACCAGGACGAGTACGAGGACGAGGACGAGGAGAACGGGGCCGCGGAGAACGGGGCCGAGGAAGAGGACGAAGAGTACGCGGACGAGGAAGAGGACCAAGGCCAGGAAGAAGGGAACGGGGACTACGAGGGCGAGGACGAGGACGAAGCCGAGGAAGAGCCGGAGGAGGAACCGGACGAGGAAGAGGGCGAGGAGGAGGAAGAGGGCGCTGAGGAGGGCGAGGAGGAGTACGAAACTTCCCCGCCTCGCCGTCGCCGACGGCGCAACGCCTCGTGAGCTGCAGCCAAGCTCCCGCGGGCAGCCGTCAGACGCGCGTGAGGGCCGGCGGATCATCTCCGGCCGGCCCTCGATCCCGCTCACCCTCAGAATCGATCGATCCTCGCTTCGGCACTCGTCAATGCTTGAGCGTGTCCTTCGCCTTCTGAACGGTCTGCTTGGCGTCACCCAGCGTCTGCTCACCGCGCCCCTTCATCTCGAGGCTTTCGTTCCCCACGGCCTTGCCCGTGGACTCCTTCACCTTCCCCTTGGTGGCCTTGGCCACGTTCTTGACCTTCTTGCCTGCACCCATTCCTCTCACCTCCACCCCACTCGGCGCATGGGCGATAAGGGCCCGTTCACCGCCTACCCCTCACCCATGGCAATACGCATTACCAGGCGATCCGGTCAGAAATGGTTGATCAGGTGAGCAACAGGGGCGATCTACACCAGCGGCCGCCAGGGCATGGCCGCCCGGGAACCGGGCAGGCGCCGACCATGGCCGAAGAATCCCAGCCTGCTGTCGACCGCATCGCCGAGCCCTGGGGCCGCCGATCCCCCTACGGCAGTGGGGAGCCCTGGCCCGTACGCGTCGACTCGTACCTCGCCGCAGGCGGCGACGGCCACGGCGCCGTGCGTGTCGACCGGTGGGTGCCGACGGCCTCGAACCTGCACTCCAACGGGGACGCGATGGAGCTGGCCGTCAGGGACGGCCGGCTGGTCGGTGTCCGGGGGGTGGCCGGCGACCGGGTCAACCGCGGGCGCCTCGACCCCAAGGACCTGTACGGCTGGCAGGCCATCGCCTCGCCTGACCGCCTGACCCGGCCGCTGGTCCGGGTGGGAGGGGAATTGCGGGAGACCGACTGGGACACCGCAATGGCGCGGGTGACCGAGCGTACCCGCGCGCTCCTGGACGGGCCCGGCCCCGCCTCGATCGGCTTCTACACCAGCGGGCAGCTGTTCCTGGAGGAGTACTACGCGCTGGCGCTCGTAGCGCGCGGTGGTCTGGGGACCAAGCACCTCGACGGGAACACCCGGCTGTGCACGGCCACCGCCGGCGAGGCGCTCAAGGAGTCGTTCGGCTGCGACGGGCAGCCGGGCTCGTACGGCGACGTCGACCACGCCGACACCATCGCGCTGTTCGGGCACAACATGGCCGAGACCCAGGGCGTGCTCTGGAGCCGGGTCCTGGACCGTCTCGCCGGGCCCGAGCCGCCGGTCCTGTTGTGCGTGGACCCGCGGCCGGGCCCGGTGTCCGAAGCGGCCACGATCCATCTGCAGCCGAGGCCCGGCACCAACCTGGCGCTGATGAACGGTCTTCTCCACGAGGTGATCGCGGGCGGCTGGACCGATCCGGAATACATCGAAGCCCACGTCGCGGGCTACGACGGCCTCGAACGGCAGGTGGCCGGGTTCCCGGCCGAGGCCGCTGCCGAGGCCACCGGGATACCGGCCGAGCAGATCCGTACCTCGGCCCGCCTCCTCGGACAGGCCGGACGGCTGCTCTCCACCGTCCTCCAGGGCTTCTACCAGTCCCACCAGGCCACCGCAGCCGCCGTGCAGGTCAACAACCTGCACCTGATCCGCGGCATGCTCGGGCGGCCCGGCTGCGGCGTCCTGCAGATGAACGGCCAGCCCACCGCGCAGAACACCCGCGAATGCGGAGCCGACGGAGACCTGCCCGGATTCCGCAACTGGGCGAACCCGCGCCACATCGAGGAACTCGCGAGGATCTGGAACGTCCCTCCCGACCGCATTCCGCACGACGGCCCGCCCACCCACCTCATGCAGATGATCCGCCTCGCCGAAGAAGGCTCGCTCCGCATGCTGTGGGTTTCCGGCACCAACCCCGCCGTCTCCCTGCCCGAGCTGGACCGCATCCGCGCCGTACTGAGGCAGGACGGGCTCTTCCTCGTCGTCCAGGACCTCTTCCCGACGGAGACGACCGAGTTCGCGGACGTGGTGCTGCCCGCCGCCGGGTGGGGTGAGAAGACCGGCACCTTCACCAACGCCGACCGCACCGTCCACCTCTCCCTCAAAGCGGTCGACCCGCCCGGCGAGGCCCGCCCCGATCTCGACGTCTTCCTGGACTTCGCCCGCCGGATGGACCTGCGCGACGGATCGGGTGCACCGCTCGCGCCCTGGCGAGACCCCGAAGAAGTCTTCGAAGCGTGGAAGGAATGCAGCCGCGGCCGCCTCTGCGACTACAGCGGTCTGAGCTACGCCCTGCTGCGCGAGCGCGGCGGGATCCAGTGGCCCTGCACCGCCGAACACCCCGACGGCACCGAGCGCCTCTACACCCGGGGCGACTTCCGCGCCCGCCCCGAGGACTGCGAGAGCTACGGGCGCGACCTCCTCACGGGCACGCCCCGGGACGAGGACGCCTACCGGGCCCTGAACCCGGACGGCAAGGCGGTCCTGCGCACCGCCCCGTACGTACCACCGCCCGAACAGCCCGATACCGACTACCCCCTGTGGCTCACCACCGGCCGCACCCTGTACCAGTTCCACACCCGCACGCGTACCGGCCGCGTACCCGAACTGCGCTCCGCGGCGCCCGACATGTGGATCGAAGTCTCCCCGGCCGACGCGGCGGCCGCCGGCATCGAGGAAGGCGATCTCGCAGAGGTGGCCACGCGTCGCGGGACCGTCCGTGCCAGGGCGCGCATCACGGGCATCCGCGAGGGCGTCCTGTTCCTCCCCTTCCACTACGGCTACTGGGACGCCCCCCACGGGACCGGCCACCACCGGGCCGCCAACGAGCTCACCCCCACCACCTGGGACCCGGCTTCCAAGCAGCCGCTGTTCAAGAGCGGCGCCGCCCGCATCACCCTGGTCGCCCGCCGCATCGGCCCGGCTCCGGCCCCCATGACCACTGCCTCGACGCCGGTGCCCTCCCCGATAGTCACCGACGGATGAGCGGTCTCCACGAACGGCCGCGGGGCGCGGCGCGGGATGCGCCGAGGCCGAAGAGGAAGCCGGATCAGTCGGATTCACTCGCGAGGTGCAGGGCGAGCTCCTGCAGGATCTCCTGCGAAGAGGTCCCCGACTCCACCTCGTCGAACGCGTCCGCGACCGCCTCGAAGGCCAGCACGAAACCGCTGATCAGGTCGCTGAGCGGGCCGGACAGTTGATCCAGCATGGCGAATCCGACCTCTGCCGCATCAGCTCCGGCGGGCACGAGGAACTCCGAGGGCGTCACCTCACCGAGCAGCGAGGAGACGTAGTCCGTTCCGATACCGCCCCGCACACCCGTGAGTGCCGCGATGGCCTTCAGTTTGATCTCGTTGCCGGTCATCTCGCGAGCGTACGGCGGAGCTCCCCGCGAGAGCCCTTGGCATGCCGCGAGCACCGGTGTGAAGGTGTCCGCGCGCCCGCGGGTGTCTCATCCGGGGATGACCGGGTAGGCGTACGGCAGAACGGCGTCCGGCCCCGCAACGGGGCGCTGGCCGTGGAGCTCGACGAGCGGGCACGGAGGAGGTGCGCCCATGGGTGGCGCGAGCGAGGACGACGACGGGCCGGCGGTACGGCGGCCCCGTATGCAGCACGAAGGCGGCACCGCGGACGAGCACGGGCGAACGCCCGGAGTTCCCTCCCGCACGGGCACCGGTGCACAGCCGCCGGCCGACGCGGAACGGGTGGGCCGGGCCAACGAACACAGGACCCGGACCGCACGTGTCCTCAAGCGGGACAAGACCGACCGGTCCGACGAGGAGGACGACTGGCCCCGGTAGCGGCCGAGCGGTCTTCGCGCTCCGTTCACCGTTCGGGGCATCACTGCCGTGTGCGGGGTACACGTAGGGCATGAACGAGGAACAGCGCGGGTCGCAGCCCGAGGACGTGCTGCTCGCGGGTCTGAGCGTGGACGCGACCCGGCCGGAGCAGCCGGTGTTGCTGGACGGATCCGGAGCGCCGATCCGGACGTGGCGGGAGAACTACCCCTACGACCGGAAGATCCGGCGGGCGGAGTACGAGCGGACGAAGCGGATCCTGCAGATCGAGCTGCTGAAGCTCCAGCGCTGGGTCAAGGACACCGGGGCCCGTGTGGTGGTGATCTGCGAGGGCCGCGACGCGGCCGGCAAAGGCGGCACCATCCGGCGTTTCACCGAGCGGCTCAACCCACGTGGCGCACGCATCGTGGCCCTGGACAAGCCGACCGAGCGGGAAGTCGGCCAGTGGTACTTCCAGCGCTACGTGGCGCACCTGCCCGATCGCGGGGAGATCGTCTTCTTCGACCGCTCCTGGTACAACCGCGCCGGCGTCGAGAAGGTCATGGGCTTCTGCACCGAGGCGGAGTGCCGGCGTTTCCTCCACCAGTGTCCGGCCTTCGAAGCGATGCTCGTCGAGGACGGCATCCTGCTCATCAAGTTCTGGTTCTCGGTCTCCCGCGCCGAACAGCGCACCCGCTTCGCGATCCGCCAGGTCGACCCGGTACGCCAGTGGAAGCTCTCCACCACCGACGTGGCGTCCCTGGACCTGTGGGACGCCTACACCATCGCCAAGGTGGAGATGTTCCGTGCCACCGACACCGACCACGCACCGTGGACCGTGGTCAAGACCAACGACAAACGGCGCGGGCGACTGGAGGCGATGCGCAGCCTGCTGTGCCACCTGGACTACGCCAGCAAGGACGAGGCGGCCGTCGGCCGGCCCGACCCGCTGATCGTCGGCGCCGCCGAGACCCTCCTCGAAGCGGACGAGGAGCCGGCAGAGCTTTCGCCCACACCCCTGGGAGGCCCGCCCTCCGGCCCTGGCCACCACCCCGGCACGGGAACGTCCCGGGCCGGGATGCCTACGGCTGAGCGCCGAAGGTGAGGACGAATCCGCTGCGCGGGCGGGTGGGGATCCGGGACAGCGGGATCGACAGGTCCTGTTCGGGGACGTGGAAGTCGAGGGCGGCGAGTTCCGCCGCCAGCGTGGCCAGCACGGCGACGGTGATGTCCTCGCCGGGGCAGCGGTGGCCGTGGGCCGGGTCCCCGCCGCCTTGCGGGACCAGCTCGTCGGCGCCGGGTTCTCGTCCGGCGAAGCGCTGCGGGTCGAAGCGGTACGGGTCGTCCCACAGTTCCGGGTCGTGGTGGTGCCCGTACAGGTCGAGCAGGACCAGGGTGTCCTTCGCGATGGTTTCGCCCTGCCAGGTCAGGTCGGTCGCGGCGAGGCCGCCGACGAACGGGGCGAAGGGGTAGAAGCGCCGCACCTCGTGGGCGAACGCCCGCGCGTACTGCCCGTCGGCATCCTTGCGGAGCAGCTCCCGGTGACCCGGCCAGCGGTGCAGGGCGTGCGCGGCGAAGGCGGCGAACCAGGCGATGGCCACGGTGGGCCGGATGATGTTGAGCAGCTCGACGGCCGCCGTGTGCGGGTCGAGGAGGCTCCCCTCGGTGTCCCGGTGCCAGACCACGGCCTCGAACGCGGTGCTGTCGTCCGCCGGCTCGTCGCCCTCACGGGCGGCGCGGACCAGGGCGGCAAGGGCGTCCTCCTGGCGGGTGCGGGCGGCGCGGGCGCGCCAGTGCCGGGAGCCGAGCGCGGCGAAACCGTCGACCATGGCCGTGCAGTCCTCGGCCATCTGGCGGGCGGCCTCGTCGGAGATCCGGATTCCCGTCCACGCGCAGACGGCGCGGGCGAGGATCAACGCGGCCTCGTCGAAGAGCACGACGCGCCGGCCGCCGTTCCAGTCGGTCACCGCCTCGATCCATCGGAGGGCCACGTGGTCGGTCAGAGCGGCCACTCGCGCTCCGTCCTTGAGGAGCGCGAGGAACATGGCCTTGCGGGCGCGGTGGGCGTCGCCGTCCAGGGTGTGCACGGCGCCCTGCCCGAAGAGCGTGTCGAGGACGGGTCCGGGGAGGGCCGAGGCGCGGCTGATGTGCTGTTCGTCGTAGAAGAAGCCGATGGCCGCCGGGCCGTGCAGCGCGATCGCCGGCCGGCCGAGCAGCCGGGTGCGGACCGGCCCGCCGTGCGTGGCCCGCATCCGGTCGGGCAGCCAGGCGTAGCCGCGGGTCAGGAGGGGGAGGGTGCTGTCGGTCCAGGGGGCGAGGGTCGTCTTCAGTGAGGACATGTCCGTCGGCTACCCGGCCGGCCCGCCCCCACACAGGACGGCGGCCCGGCCACTCCGTTCGGCGGACACCCGCACGGCACATGCCCGGCCGGCACGCGGTGCTCCGCTCCCCTCCCCGTCACTCGTGCGGCGGCAACGGCCTGCGCAGCGCGCTGCGGCCGTGGTCCCAGTTCTCGCGGATGTGGCGGGCGAGGCGGTCCTCCAGCAGGACGGTCGCGGCGCACCCGAAGGCGATGTCCGCCTCGAGGTCCGGCTCGTCGGCGAGCAGGCCTCCGATGACCTCGTGGCGTACGACCTGCTCGTGAACGGCGTCGGCTTCCACGTGTTCGGCGTAGAAGTGCTCGGCGGCAGGTCCGGCTCCGCAGCGCCGCATGGCCTTGGCCAGCCGCCTCGACCCGGGTGACGAGGTGACCTCCACACAGGCGAAGTGGCCGACGAGGGCGCCGCGCAGCGCCCGGTGCAGCCCGAAGAGGGACATCAGGTTCACGGTCGCGAGCAGCGGCGCGGGGGCGCGGTCCAGGTAGCGGCCGTACGCCGGGTCCAGGCCGAGGTCGGTCATGAGGTCCGCGAAGAGCTGGGCGTGGACGCGGTCGGCGCGACCGGCGCCGAACTCGTCGTACTCGATGGCGACCATGGCGGCCTTGGCGCGTCCGGTGAGGCGGGGGATGACCCAGGCGTGCGGGTCGGCCTCCTTGAGGTGGTAGAGGGAGCGCAGGGCCGCGTACTCCCGCAGCTGCCAGAGTTCGCCGTCGGTTTCGAGGTGGTGGCTGAGGCTGCCGGAGAGGTCGACGGGCTCGACGAGCAGCGGGGCGAACGCCTCGTCGACCGATCGGGGAACGTGGGACAGGTCGGTGCGCAGGGCGTGGAGGAAGCGGTTCTCCATCGCCTGGCGCAACCGCAGGAGGTCCGGATCCCATTCGCGTCCGTCGTCCACGCCGTCGAAGCCGCGGTAGTGCAGCTCGTACAGGAGACAGAGGGCGAGCTGGAGGTCGTCCCCGTAGGGGTCGGCCCTCCCTACGGACCCGGTGGCGTACGACGGGGGGCCGCCCGACCGCAGGGCCTGCGTGACGCACCCGGACAGCTCACCCCGCCCTTCGACGAGTCGGGGCCGGGTGCTCGCTCCGGCGCTGGTTCGGGGGGCGGGCGCCGTCGAGAGGCGGCCGGGAGCGGTCATGACACGTTCCTGTCGTCGGGTGGCGAGGCGGCTCGCTCGCGTCGGCGGTGGCTGGTGTCGCACCAGGGGTACGTGCGGCTGCGGCGGCAGGTGCACACCGCGACCATGAAGCGGTCCGAGCGGGCGACCGTACCGTCGGGCAGGACAATCTCGACGGGGCCCTCGACCAGGACCGGGCCCTGAGGATCCACCGACACCCGGCGGGCGGGCTCCTGGGCGGAGACCTGGCACGGCGTGGTGGCGGGGCCGCTGTCAGAGGTATCAGAGGTACTGGGCACGGATCACCACCAGCTCTTCCCACTCCTCGGCGTCGGCCGCCAGCCCTTGCCGCTCCAGCCAGCCGCGCCGCGAGCGCAGGACGGGCCCCCACGGCACGGACGCCCTGGCCGTCACCTCGGCCGCCAGCCCCTCTCCGGCCAGCCGGCGGACGGTCTCCCCGGCCCCGCACATGCCCGAGTGCACCATGAGCAGAACGCCACCGGGCCGCAGGAGGCGGGGTGCCCTCGCGCAGATCCGGTCGATGACGGTGCGCCCGTCGGGGCCGCCGTCCCAGGCCCGCTGCGGCCCGCGCGGCGGCAGTCGGCTGCCGGGGGCCGGGACGTACGGCGGGTTCGATACGACCAGGTCGTAGCGGCGATCGGCGGTGCGCCCGGCGAAGTCGCCTCGGACGACGCGGACGGGGAGCCTGCGGCGCAGCGCGTTCAGGCGAGCGGTGACCACAGCGAGCCACGAGACGTCGACCGCCGTGACGCGCGCGCCAGTGAGGGCGGCCTGCAGGGCCAGTCCGCCCGTGCCCGTGCCGATCTCCAGCACCTCCGAGCTCGGGCCGAGATCCTCTTGGGCGAGCGCCTCCGCCAGGAGTTCCGTGTCCGCCTGCGGCCGGTAGACACCCGGAAGGGCGATCAGTCCGACGGGCAGGGCGCCCGAGTTCACAGCCGTAGTGGACAACGGAGACCTCCGGGATCGAGAACGGCCCGCGCCGGCGGGCCACAGCCATGGTCGACACGCTGCGACTGCCCCCGGCGGGACGGTGCACACGGCCCGCCATCGATCTTCGGAGGATCGAACGGAAAGCGGGGCGGCGAGATGACCGGCTGTGGACCGCGGCCGGGCCGCCGTGGATCTCGGGGAGCTGCCCGACCGGGGCCGTGAGATCTTGTACCTGCGGTTCCGGCAGGAGCTGGTCCGGGCCGAGATCGGAGCGCAACCCGGCCTCGTCCCGGTCCGCGTCCCGTGCCGCCCGACGCGCGATCCCCGGCTGTCCTCGCGGGCGGCCACGCTTGCCACCCGAGCAGGTGAGGACTGATGACGCCCCTGATCCCGCAGGATCCCGACACGCTCAAGCAGGTCATCACGCGCGAGATGACGGCCCTGCGCACCGCCGCCCGGCAGGACGCGGGCGTCCGTCTGGACGAGGGGCCGCAGGCCGGCCCGGAGCCCGGCGGGCAGGAGCCCTGCCCGTGCGGTGGGAGCGAGGGGCCGGGGCACGCGTGCGGCGAGGAGGCCGGGGAGCACGATCCGTGGGCGTGCGTCTGCGCGACACTGCCCGCGATCCCGGTGTCGGCGGCGCTGCTGGTGCCCGTGCGGGACACGGACGGGGTGACGGTGGACTTCATGGTCAGGGCCGGCAACCACGTGCGCTCCGCCCAGTGGCTCGACGCCCCGGACCGGCAGATCGGCCGGCGGCTGCTGGAGGTCCAGCCCGGGGCGGCCGCCGGAGGGCTGATCGGCGCCCTGGCCGACGTGCTGGACAGCGGCCGGGCGCTGCGGGCGTACGCCGTCGACTACACCGAACAGCGCAGCGACGGCCTGCACCGCACCCAGCTGCTGTACGACGCGGCGTCCTGCGGGGACAAGGTGCTGGCCACGTGGCGCCCGGCCCGCAACCGCACGGAGCTGCTCTCGCTCGACGCCCAGTACATCGCCTCCATGGGCTGGGGCACCTGGGACCTGCTGTCCGGCACAACGACCTGGTCCGAGGGCCTGCACGCGATCTTCCGTACCGACACCGGACGCGCGCTGTCGCTGGTGGAGCTGTGTGACGACGTGCTCCTGGACGACGTGCCCCGGTTCGCCAAGATGCTGACCGCGCTGCTCGACGGGGAGGAACCGCCGGGGACCGAGATCCGCTTCAGCGTGCTCGGGGAGGTCCGCACCCTCCATCTGGTGGGACACCCCGTCATCGCCCGGGACGGTCTGCCCTGGGCGCTGCACCTGATCGCGCGCGACCTGACCGCCCAGGTACGCAGCCGCCAGCGGCTCGCGGCGACCCGGCGCCAGACCGAACAGCTGCGAGAAGAGGCGGCGGCCGAACGGCGGGTGGCCACCGCCCTGCGGGAGGCCCTGCTGCCCACGCACTCGGCGGAACTCGCCCAGCTCGGGCTCTCCGTGGCGGCCGCGTACCTGCCCGCGGAGTCGGAAGCCGTCGGCGGCGACTGGTACAAGTGCCGCCTGCTCCCCGACGGGCGGATCCTGCTCGCCATCGGTGACGCCTGCGGCCACGGCCTGAGCGCCGTCGCCCGGATGGCGCAGCAACGGCACGCCCTGGCCGGCCTCGCGCACACGCCCGGCGCCGACGCCGGGCAGCTGACCACGTGGCTCAACGAACTCCTGTGTGCCGACCCCGTCGCCGAGACGGCAACCGGGATCATCGGCCACATCGACGGGAACCGCCACCTTCGGTGGGCGTGCGCCGGCCACCCCGCCCCCTGCTCCTGCGCGAGGGGCTGGCCTCGGCGCTCGACATTGGGCACCGGGGGCCCCTGTTCGGGTTGCTGCCCGGCCACGCCTACGGAACCAGCAGCTTCCTCCTGGCGCCCGGCGACCTCCTGCTGCTCTACACGGACGGCATGGTCGAGCGCCGTGGTGAGGACATCACCCAGGGCATCGAGGCCCTCCGCTCGGTGCTGCTGACCTGTGCCGGGCTCGGCGCGCGGGAGGCCCTCGACCGCATCATGGCCGCTCATGCGCCCGAGGACCACGAGGACGACACCTGCCTGCTGGCGGTCCGGCTCGAGGACGCATGATCACGACGTGTCCGGGCCGTCCGGATGGTCGGGGCATGACCACCGACAGCCCCTTCTAGGCCGTGACGTCACGCAGGGAGCCGTCCGCGGGCCAGAAGGCCGTCAGGGTGCCCCCGCCCGGGGCCAGCCCCTCCCATCCGCCGGCGAAGTCCACCACGACGACGCCCGAGGTGGGAAACCCCGACCTCAGGCGTTCCAGCAGCTCCGACGGACCGCTGCCGCACAGGGCCGAGGCCAGTTCGCGGAGACCGGGATTGTGGCCGACGACGGCGAGGACACCGAGGCCCGGGCCGCGGTCGGCCAGCGTGGCCAGCAACTCGTCCGGAGCCGTCTTGTAGAGCCGCTCGTCGTACACGGTCGGCGGCCGGCTGCTCAGCGCCGGCTCGACGAGCTGCCACGTCTGGCGCGTCCTCCGGGACGGCGAGCACAGCACCAGCTCGGCCGTGAACGAGGACTGCTCCAGCCACCGGCCCGTCTCGGCCGCGTCGGCGCGCCCGCGAGCGCTCAGCTCCCGCTCGAAGTCGTCCGTGCGCCCTTTGGGCACCGCCTTCGCATGACGTATCAGCAGCAGTCGGCAGGCCGTCCCGTCCGCGGCTGCGGAGGGCGTCCCGTGGGCCTCGGTTTCCGGTGACATGGTGGATCTTCTCCCCAAACTGCCGAGGCTCAGAGGTTCAGGACGACGGCGTAGGCGAGGAAGAACAAGGCGCAGAGCAGGGCGACCAGGCAGATCACCACGAGGGGCCCCTTGCCCCAGCCGCGTGACAGGGGCCTGTACGGACCTGCCCCGGAGCCGGTGCTCGACTCCCCGGCCGGGGTTTCGCCCGGCGGGACACCGCCACTCCCCTCGCGAGCGCCGGGCGGGATCCGCCGGCGCGGGTCGGGCTCGGAAGCCGGGTTCGATGCGGACATGGCGTGCACCTCCTCGAAGCCGCCCTTTTGCCTGGCAAAGGCACCGGGGCCGGCCCGGCGCGCAGGCACAAGGACGGTGTACTCGGCGGCTACCCGCGGCCCGTGCGCTCACTCCTCGCGGGCACGTCGCCGACTCCTCCGCCCCGGTTCGGGGCTCGGTCAGCGGGACAGGAACGGTGCGTCGCCGTCGAGGGGCCGGCCCACGCAACGGACGGCTCGAGCAGGCGGACTCCGTCCGCCTTCTGCCCGTCCCCCGTGACCCATCGAGCTCTGATTCGTGCCGCACCCGTGGAGGTGGGCGCGACACCGGGTAGGCGTCGAGCATGAACTCACACGAACACGACGATTCGGCGATGACGGGACCGGCGACGGCACTCGACACCGCATCGACATGGTGGCTGACGGCCCTCGACCGGCTCGAACGCACGACGGCCGCCGATCCGGCGATCAGGGTCCTCCAGCGCGGAATCCGCTCGGTCCCGCTGGGCGGCTTGCGTGACCTGCTGCGCGGCCGGCCTCTGGGGCACCCGGTGCACCCCGTGCTGGTGCAGCTGCCGATCGGATGCTGGATGTCGGCCGCCGTACTGGACGCCGTACCGGGGTCGCAGCGCGCGGCCACGGTCCTCACCGCCGTCGGGCTGGCCGGAGTCGCCCCGGCGGCGATCGCGGGCTGGGCGGACTGGGCGGACCTGCCCCCGGCCCAGGCCCGGGTCGGACTGGTCCACGCCCTCAGCAACGTGGCTGCGGTGGGCTGCTACGGCGCCTCGCTGGCGGCCCGGCTCGGCGGCAGCCGTACACGGGGCACGCTGTGGTCGTGGGGCGGGCTGGCGGCCGTCGCCGTGAGCGGTGCGCTGGGTGGCCACGTGGCCTACCGACAGGCCGTCGGGCCGCACCCCGGGACCTAGGCACGCCGCCGCTCCGCCGACGCCGTCGGGGGGATTCGCGGGGCGTGCGGGGAGGCAGGATGCCGTCATGGATCGCCGACAGATCAGCTCCATCGCCCACACCGACCACCCCATCGCCGCCCCGCTGAGCGACGGGTCCGTACGCAGGCTCCTCGACCGAGCCCTGCCGAGCAGTGACGCCCGGCTGCTCGACCTCGGGTGCGGATCGGGCACCTGGCTGATGCGCGCACAAGCCGCTCGCCCGGACCTCCGTGCCGACGGCGTCGACAACGACGCAGAGGCCATCGCCGCCGCCGGTCGCGCCGTCGACGAAGCGGGGCTCGGCGGCCGGATCGCCTTCCACGCCCAGGACGCCGCGGAGTTCACCTCGCCGCACCGGTACGGCCTGGTCCTCAGCATCGGCGCCACACACGCCTTCGGCGGCCTCTTCCCCACCCTGAAGGCCGTCGACGGCCACCTCGCCCCAGGAGGAAGCGTCCTCCTCGGCGAGTGCTTCTGGGAACGCGAACCAGGCCGCAAGACCCTCGACGCCGGTTTCGCCGTCGGCGACTACGACGATCTGGCGACGACGGTCGACCGGATCACCGCCGACGGCTGGGTGCCGCTCCACGGGCACGTCAGCACCCTCCAGGAGTGGGACGACTACGAGTGGTCCTGGACCGGATCGCTCTCCCGCTGGGCCCTCGACCATCCGGAGCACCCCGACCACGGCCAGGCCCTCGAGGCCGCGGCCGGACACCGCAGGGCCTGGCTCCACGGCTACCGGGGCACGCTCGGCTTCGTCACCCTGCTCCTGCGTCGCGCGCCCCGGGCCTAGGGGGTGTCTTTCGGATCAGGCCCGGCCAGGTCGGGGCGTGGCTCCGGTGTCGCGCGCCGGCTCAGCCGTCGGTCCGCTGGTACAGCGTCCCGTCGCTCCAGATCCGGGCGACCATGCCCCACTCGGCGGCCGAAGCCACGTCGGGGAAGAAGCCGTGCCCGTTGAGGTTGGCGCTGGTGTTGCACAGCACCGGGACGCCGCTGAGCCGCTGATAGGCGGACAGTACGGCGAAGAGCAGGTCGTCGTCGTCCGGGCCGACCGTCTGGAGCCGCGCGGTGCCGTCGAGGTGGATGACGGCGGGGATGCGGTCCACCCACTCCGCCCGTACCTCGTGGTCGAAGAGCATGTGCGGGTCCGGCGTGCCGGGAGCGAAGATCCCCGGTGCGTCGGCCTCGAGACAGATGGGGGCGACGGGCCGGTAGGGCTCTCGGTCCTTCACCCGGTTCAGCTCGTCCTTCATCGACGCGCTGACCGGGGCCGCCAGGATGCTGCGGCCGCCGAGTGCGCGCGGGCCCAGTTCGGCCCGTCCGTGCAGGACCACCACGGGCTCTCCGGACTCGTGGAGGATCGCGGCGAGCTCCTCCGGAGCGCATGCCGACGCCGACCAGCCTGCGGGCAGCTCGGGTGACGGCGTCAGCGCCGGACCCAGCCGGGGGTTCCACGCGAGCGGTGCCAGGCCGTCGCGCTGCGCCCGGCCCAGAACGGCCGCACCGATGGCGGAACCCGAGTCGTTGGGGAACGGCGGGACCCACACGTCGCGGAAGTCCGGCGCCTCGCGCAGCGCACTGTTCCACTTGATGTTGAGGGCGCAGCCGCCGGCGAAGCACAGGTTCCAAGGACCTTCGCCCTTGGCGGCGCGGACCTTGGCGGTGATCCGTTCGACGAGGAGGTCCTCGAAGAAGGCGTGGACGCTCGCCAGGACGTCCTCGTCGCTGGTCCCGTTCTCCGACACCCGGGCGCGGACCGCGGAGAAGAACTCGTGCACGGGGGGCACGGACGGCTCGAAGAGACTGCCGTACCCGCCGACCTTCGCGCGGTACTCCACGGCGGCCGGCTCGTCGCTCTCGAAGACGCGGTGGAATTCCTCCCGCAGGACCGTGACGACGTTCTCGTCGACCTGGCCCAGCGCGATGTACGCCATGAGTTTGCCGGCGACGGAGAGGTCGTCGACCGTGGGTGACTGGACGGTCTTGCGGAAGGGCCCGAAGTGGTGTCCCGCGATGGCGTACGCATGGCCGAGGAGGGGGAAGAGTTCGCCCAGGTTCTCCACGCCGCCGCGCGGGTCCGCCCAGTAGAGGCGGGGGAAGAGTCCGCCGTCCCAGACCAGGACGAAGGAGCCTTCGCCCCGCTGGGCGAAGGGACTGGACACGTAAGCGCTCGCCACGTGTCCCGCCGCGTGCGGGAAACTGGTGTACGGGTAGGTCTGGCCGTCCATCGGGAACGTGCCCGAGACGCTGGGCGAATCGAGCGCCGGGCATGCCGCCGACTCCCGGTAGGGACCGACCACGATTTCCGTGGGCGCCCCCTGGTCGAGGAGGGCCACTGTTCCGGAGACGTCTCCGTCCCAGCCGTCGACGACCCACTCGTCGACGTCTTCCGGCTTGTAGCCGAAGTCGGCGAGGACGCCGGGGATCAGGCTGAAGTCGGCAACGGTGCTGTAGCGCAGCCCGTTCGCCAGCTTCTCCATCTCGACGCTGAACACGAGACGGTCGTCGTCGAGCAGGGCGACGGCACCGTCATGCGTGAGTTTCAACCCGCAGATTATCAACTGTGTCACTCCTTGGTCCGCTTGAGTCGGCACATGGGCGTGCTTCGGTCTCCGACTGCTCGGAGGTGAGTCTCAACTGGTAGAGGCTGGATCTTCGGCCCGGACGGAAGAGGGTGCGCCATTCGTCACGGGTCTCGCTCGCCGGGACTTCCGAGAACCCCAGCTTCCCGAACCACTCCCCGCTGTACCGGGTCAGGGCGAGCAGAGAGCTGTAACCCAGGTCTCTGCCGATGGTCTCGGCGATACCGACCAGATGCCGGCCGATTCCCCTGCCCTGCCAGTCGACCGCAATGCACAGGTTGTAGACGAGCAGGCTGCTCCCGGAGGGGGCCACCCCGGCGCAGCCGACCAGTCGGTCTCCTTCGCAGGCGACCACGAAGCCCTGGGACATTTCGGCCAGTTCGGCCAGCGGGCGGGCGACCAGCAGGCCCTGCTCGACGAACGGGGCGGAGAGCAGCGCGATCTGCTCCGCGTCTTCGGGGCGCGCGGGCCTTGCAACGAGCACGTCCGGCGCGGTCACGCGCCGGGAGGCGGTCTGCACGGACTCACGCACCCTCCGCACCACCCGGCCGGGCGGTCGGGCTGCCGGCGACGCCGAGCCCGAAGTGCTGCTCGACCGACATCAGTTCGATCAGGTTGACGTTGACGCGGGCGGGCTGGGACAGGCACCAGTCCACCGCCTCGGCCACGTCGTCGGGGGTGAGCGGCTCGATTCCCTGGTAGAGCGCGTCGGCCCGCCCTTCGTCGCCGTCGTAGCGGACTTTGGCGAACTCGGTCTTCGCCATGCCCGGCGCCACACAGCTCACCCTGACGCCCGTTCCCTGGAGGTCGACGCGCATGTTCAGCGACAGCTGGTGGACGAACGCCTTGGTGGCGGCGTAGACGTTCCCGCCCATGTACGGGTAACTCGCCGCGATCGAGCCAATGTTGACCACGTGTCCGGACCCGCGGGAGACGAGCCGGGGGAGCACCAGGCCGCTGAGGTTCAGCAGACCGGTGATATTCGTGTCGATCATTTCGCGCCAGGAATCGCCACTGCCCGACTGAAAGGGCTCGAACCCTCTTGAGAGGCCTGCGTTGTTGACGAGGACCGAGATGTCACGGAATTCCGGAGGCAGCTCGTCGAGGGCCCGGGCCAGCCCTTCCCGGTCACGGACATCGGCGACCACCGGAAGAATCGCGCCCGTGGAGTCCTCTTCCGCCAGGAGCTTCAGACGGTCCGCTCTACGGGCCAGAGCCACCACGGAGTAGCCCCGCAGGCTCAACACCTGTGCAATTCTCCTGCCGAATCCGGATGATGCACCCGAGACCACGGCTACGCCACGCTTTTCCTGCGCCATGCACACACCCCCTCGGCCCCGTTGCGCTGTATCGCCACGACGCCTTCACGCGTTCATCCCACACCCCCGTCAGGGGCGGGGTTCTGGACACCTGCTTCAGCGGCATCGGGGTCTCCTTGCACGCCGACCGGCCAGAGGTACGCCTCGTTACGTCGAAACACCCTCGCCGACAAGGCTCCAGGTCGACTGACCTCTTACCCGTAAATTCCTCGCCAGTGAATCACGGGCCGATACGGCGACGCATGTTCTTCCAATTCACTTCCAGCCGGTCAGAAGCGGAGCTCAAGGCAAACTCGACCGGGCTCACGATATAAATCGTCGGGTGGAGGAGGGTGCGTTACTTGTCGGTTGACATCCCAAGTCCACTCCGTGATAGGAATGTTGGCGAAGAGGCGGGGCTGTGCATTTTCGAGTCGAGTCTCACTCGAGGAGCACTACATGACGACCGCGCCCCGACTTCTCGTACCGTCTCCACCGTTGAAGTCAATTCCGGTCGCCGAGTACGGACCGTTCGCGACCGCTGAACGCCACCTTCGACTGACAGGGGAAACAGTGTGCCTCCATTCAGAAGTGCCCCATTCACAGGTACGTCTTAGCCCGGCCACTGCCGAACCGGTGCTGCCCGCGGTGCTCCGCGCGCCGGCCGACGACAGGCGGGGGCGGCCGTGAAGCCGGGGCCCCTCCTGGAGTGGGAGCCGCCGCGCACCGCGAAGGCGCTCCTCGTGTGCCTGCCCCACGCGGGTTCCGGCGCCTTCCAGTTCCGCACCTGGCAGGAACTGCTCGGCCCCGACATCGCCCTGCTGGCCGTACAGCTGCCGGGCCGCGAGAACCGGTGGCGCGAGGAGCCCGCGACCGGAATGGCGGAGGTGCTCGACGAGCTGGCACCGGCCGTCGCCGCCCGGCTCGACCGGCCCTACTTCGTGTACGGCCACAGCATGGGCGCCCTGGTCGGGTACGAGCTCGCCCGCGTCCTGGGCCGGGAGCACGGCCGGTGGCCCGGCGGATTCGTCGCCTCGGCCTCCCGGGCCCCGGACGACCAGGGCGAGCCCTCCGACACGCCCCGGCTGACCGACCGGCAGCTCGTCGACGAACTGGTCGCGGAAGGCGTCGTGCCCGCGGCCGTGGGCGCCAACAGCCGCCTGGCCGCGGCGGTGGCACGGCCCCTGCGCGGCGACAACGCCATCTGCGACTCGTACATGCCACCCGACGTGGACGCTCTCCTGCCCTGCCCGCTCGGCGCGTGGCGGGGGCAGGACGATGCAGGCGTGACGGACGACCACATCCGCAGGTGGCCCGCCTGGTCCTCCGCCACCGGCACGGTACGGACCTTCCCCGGAGACCACTTCTACCCACTCGCCGATCCCCTCCGCGTGACCGCCGAACTGAGGGCGTTCGTCCTCGGTCTGCTGTCACCGCACAGCTGACCGGCGACGCTCCCGGGCATCCACCGACGGCAGAACCGCTCAGTACCTCCTGTCCCCCCGACCGCCCCGGCCATCCGGGACGGGACAACCCCGAAGGATTCGCATTGCCAAGCAACAATCCGCTGCCCGAGCTGGGGGATCCGGATATCCGGTCCCCCCGGAGCTATCTTCGATGGCTGATCGGCCGGCAGTCGAGCACACTGTTCCTCGGGGTGTTGTGGGGCTGCCTGTGGATGGCCAGCATGGGCCTGACCCCCTTCGCCATCGGCCGGGCCATCGACGCCATGACGGAGAAGGACACCGACCGGCTGCTGCTGTGGACCGGCGTCATCATCGGGCTCGCGCTGGTGACCACCGCCGGCAGCGTCCTGCGCCACCGCTGTGACACCATCGGCCGCCTCAAGGCCAACTACCTGACGTTCCGCCTCGTGGCCGCGCAGGCGGCACGGCTGGGCGCGACCCTGTCCAAGCGGATCTCCACCGGCGAGGTCGTGGCCATCGGCACGGCGGACATCTCCCGCATCGGCGCCCTGCCGGGGGCCGTGGCCCGTGGCATCGGCAGCGCGGTCACCGTCGTGCTCGTCGCCCTGGTGCTGCTCTCCACCTCGGTCACCCTCGGCCTGCTCGTCCTCATCGGCGTCCCCGTCCTGCTCGCGGGCACGGGCCCGCTGCTCAGGCCGCTGCACAAGCGGATAGGCAGCTACCGCGACCTGCAGGGCGACTTGACGGACCGGGCCGGCGACATCGTGTCCGGTCTGCGCGTGCTGCGCGGCATCGGCGGCGAGGCCGCGTTCGGCGAGCGCTACCGCAAGGACTCGCAGCGTCTGCGGGAGGCCGGCGTCCACGTGGCGAAGGTCGAATCGGTGCTGCCCGCCGCCGAGGTGCTGCTCCCCGGGATCTTCGTGGTGGCGGTCGTCTGGATCGGTGCCCGCCTCGCCGTCGGCGGCAGTCTCTCCGCCGGTGAACTCGTCGCAGCCTACGGGTACGCCGCGTTCCTCATGTTGCCGATGCGCACGGCGACTTCGGCGGTGCAGTCGTTCGTCGGCGCCGACGTGGCGGCGCAGCGCGTCGTACGCGTACTGGCTCTCGAGCCCGACGCCACCTCCGACATCGCACGGGCCGACCTCGCCGAGGCGCCCGACCTGTACGACGCGGAATCGGGGCTGCGGGTGCGGCCGGGGCTGATGACCGCGATCGCCGCCTCCACTCCGGAGGAGGGCGCCGAGATCGCCGAGCGGCTCGGGCGCTACGCCCCGGGTCAGGTGACCGTCGGCGGCGTACCGCTGGACTCGCTGCCGCTGGAGCAGGTGCGTGACGTCATCCTGGTGGTCCGCAACGAGGACACCCTCTTCTCCGGTGTCCTGGCCGAGGATCTGGGCGGGCGCTCGGACCAGGTGCGGGCTCAGGCCCTGCACGACGCCAACGCGGAGGACATCGTCGAGGCCCTGCCCGACGGTCTGGCCACCGTCGTCACCGCAGGGGGTTCCACCTTCTCGGGCGGCCAGCAGCAGCGGCTTCGGCTGGCGCGCGCGCTGGCGGCGCAGCCCCCGGTCCTCGTCCTGGTGGATCCGACCAGTGCCGTGGACGCGCACACCGAATCGGTGATCGCCGAACGGCTCCACAAGTCCAGGGCGGAGCTCACGACCGTGGTCGTGAGCAACAGCCCGCTGTTGCTCGACCAGGCCGACGAGGTCGCGTTCGTGGAGGACGGCAAGGTCGTCGTGACCGGCACACACCGTGAACTCGCCACCGGTGCGTCCCAGTACGCCGCCGTTGTCATGCGGGAGGAGACGTGATCGTCACCGTCCCCAGTCCTTCCGACAGCCGCCCTCAGAGGAGTGCCCAGTGAGTCTTCCGGTAGCCGACGCGAAGACGGTCCGCCGTCACGTACGGAGCCTCGTGCGCAGCCATACCGGCCTGCTGACCCGCACCGTGCTCTGGTTCGTCCTCGCCACGGTCTGCGGTCTGGTCGTGCCCGCCCTGCTGGGCCGTCTGGTCGGGCAGGTGGAGAAGGGCATCACCACCGACCAGGTGGACTTCACCGTGCTGTCGATCGCCGGACTCCTGCTGCTCCAGGGCGTGTTCACCCGCACCGCCCGGCTCCAGGGGGCCCGGCTCGGTGAGCTGGTCCTGGCCGACATCCGCGAGGGGTTCGTACGGCGGGTCCTGACCCTGCCCCTGCACACGGTGGAGAAGGCCGGGGCCGGCGATCTGCTGACCCGCAGCACCCGCGACGTGGATGCGCTGTCCAACGCCGTGCGCATGGGTGCGCCGTCGATCCTGGTGGCGAGCCTCTCGGTGGTCCTGACGCTGGTGGCACTGGTCGTGACCAGCCCGATCATGGTCGTGCCGTGCCTCATCGCCGTCCCGCTCATCGTCTGGTCGACCCGCTGGTACCTGGCACGCGCCCGGGAGGCCTACCTGGCCGAGGCGGCCGGCTACTCCGACCTGGCCCAGGGCCTCTCCGAGACGGTGGCCGGCGCCCGCACCGTGGAGTCGCTGCACCGGTCCGGCCCGCGCTTGCGCCGCACGGACGAGGACGTCGAGCGGGCGAACGGCGCGGAGCGGCGCACGCTCTTCCTGCGCAGCGTCTGGTTCCCGCTGATGGACTTCGGCTACGTGCTGCCGGTCGCCGCCACGCTGCTGTTCGGCGGCCTCTTCTACATCGAGGGCTGGGTGAGCCTCGGCGAGGTGACCGCCGCGACCCTCTACACCCGGGCCGTGATCGACCCGCTGGACGAACTCCTCGGCTGGCTCGAGGAGTTGCAGGTCGGCGACGCCTCGCTGGCCCGCCTGATCGGCATCGAGGCCGGGGCCGGCCCGGAGAGCGACTCCGACCGGCGGCCCGAAGGCGACCGGCTGGCCGCGGAAGGCGTCGCCTATGCCTACCGAGCCGGTCACGACGTGATCGAGGACGTCAGTCTCAGCGTCGGATCCGGTGAGCGCATCGCCATCGTCGGCCCTTCGGGCGCCGGCAAGTCGACCCTCGGCCGCATCCTCGCGGGGATCCACGAGCCGCGTACCGGATCGGTCACGCTGGGCGGAGTGCCGGTCCACGAACTGCCGTTGGAGGAACTGCGCCGCCACGTCGCACTGGTCACGCAGGAACACCACGTGTTCCTCGGGACCGTGCGCGAGAACGTCGCACTGGCCGCGCCGGACGCCACGGACGAGCAGGTGACGGCGGCCCTGGCGGCCGTGGCCGCCGAGGAGTGGGTCCAGGCCCTTCCGAACGGCCTCGACACCGAGCTGGGCACCGACGAGAACCCCGTATCGCCCGGCCAGGCGCAGCAACTGGCCCTGGCCCGGCTCGTCCTGGCCGATCCGCACACCCTGGTGCTCGACGAGGCCACCTCGCTGCTCGACCCGCGGGCCGCCCGCGACCTCGAGCGTTCGCTCGCCGGCGTGCTGCGCGGGCGCACCGTCATCGCCATCGCCCACCGGCTGCACACCGCCCATGACGCGGACCGCGTCGTCGTGATGGAGGCCGGCCGCATCACCGAGCAGGGGGCTCATGACGAGCTCGTCTCGGCGGGAGGCGCGTACGCCGGACTGTGGGAGTCCTGGCACGGGCGCGGCCCCTCGGCCTCTTCGAAATCCCCTGTTCCTTCACCTTCTTCGGACCAGTCCGAACACTGAGCGCCAGGAGAGACCGTTGCAAGCTGACCGCACGCGCATACTCGACGCCGAAGCCATCGCCACCATCGTCTCGAAGGTGGGGCTGGGGCAACTCTACGATCTGACGATCGCCCGTTTGGAAACCGTTCTCGCCACCGGCCACGACGCACCGGTGGAGATGAAGCAGAGGGACGGGTTCCTCATCGAGACACCCCATCTGGGCCTGCTGGAGTGGATGCCCGCCCTCCGGCACGGTGCCACGGTGTCCATGAAGATGGTCGGCTACAACCCGCACAATCCGGCCAAGAACCAGCTGCCCACCATTTTGTCCACCTTGTGCGCCTTCGACGCGGACAGCGGCCACCTGCGGACGGTCATCGACGGGACCTTCGCCACCGCCATCCGTACGGGCGCGGCCTCCGCGCTGGCCAGCCGGGTGCTGGCGCGTCCGGACTCCGCGGTCCTCGGTCTCGTGGGCTGCGGCGCGCAGGCCGTGACACAACTGCACGCCCTGTCGCGCGTCTTCTCCTTCTCCGAGATCCTGGTGTGCGACGAGGACGTACGGGCGGAGAACTCCTTCGCGGCCAGGTCCCGGCTGCCTGCCGGGGCCGTACGGATCGCGCCGCTGTCGGAGGTGGAGGAGCGGGCCGACGTGCTGTGCACCGCCACCTCGGTCGCGCCGTACGCGGGCCCGGTCATCCGGGGAACCAACCTCAAGCCCTGGGTGCACGTCAACGCCATCGGCTCCGACATGCCGGGGAAGACCGAGCTGCCGCTGGAGCTGCTGCGCAAGGCGGTCGTCTGCCCCGATCACGTGGCGCAGGCGCGGGCCGAGGGCGACTGCCAGCAGCTCGCCCCCGAGGAGATCGGGCCCTCGCTCGCCGAGATCCTCCTGGACCCGGAGGCCCACCGGAAGCTGTCCCCCGTCACCACCGTGTACGACTCGACGGGCCTGGCGCTCCAGGACCTCGTCATGGTCGAGGTGTTCGAGGAGCTCGCACGCGACCTCGGCGTCGGTCACCACATCGCCATCGAGGCGACCGCCGACGACCCGCAGGACCCCTACTCGTTCCTGCCGGGGTCGGTCACCCGGTCCTGGGAGGGGCAGCCGGGGGCGCGGCGATGAGCGCGGCGTCCCCTCCCCCGGGGCACGCGGGGCCGGTGAGGGACACCGGCGTGTCCTCGGTCCTGGAGCTGATCGACCGCGAGGTCGCCGCGCACCCGGGCGCGCCCGCGGTGCGCGAGCCGGGCCGGGAGGTGTCGTACGCGGAACTCGACCGCCTCGCGGACACCGTTGCGGGCCGGCTCGGGCGGGACTTCGGCATCGCGCGCGGTGACACGGTGCTCATCGCGGCGCGGGCGGGTGCCGACTTCACCGCGGCAGTGCTGGGCACGCTGCGGGCCGGGGCCGCGTATCTGCCGGTGGACACGACGTACCCGCCCGAGCGCATCGCGCAGATCATGCGCGCGAGCAGCGCGGCACTGCTGGTCCTGGCCGATCCGGGGGCGTTGGACACCGGCGCCTCGGGGAAGCGGGCGACCGGTCTGGCGGGTCTGGTGGCACCGGATCCGGCGGGCGGCACTGCGCCGGCGGCGATCCGCCGCGCGCCGGCGCCGGAGGATCCTGCGTACGTCATCTTCTCCTCCGGATCCACCGGCAACCCCAAGGGCATCGTCCAGACCCACCGCTGCCTGGCCAACTTCATCTCGTGGCAGGTGGACGGCTCCGGGCTCGGGCGCGGACGCCGGGTCCTCCAGGTGGCACCGCTGACCTTCGACGTGTCGGTGCAGGAGATGTTCTACACGCTCGCCTCGGGCGGGTGCCTCCACGTGCCGGAGCCCCATGTACGGCGCGATCCACGGGATCTGATCGACTACGTCATCGACGAACGCATCGAGGTCGTGGACTTCCCGCAGTCGCTCATCGACGTGGTCATGACGCTGCCGACGAACTTCGAGCACGCCGCGGACCTGCGCCACATCATCAGCGCGGGCGAGACGGTCCGGGTCACGGAGGCTCTGGAGGCCCTGCTGACACGCCGGCCGGAGATCACCCTGCACAACCACTACGGGCCGGCCGAGAACCACATGGTGGCCAGCCACTCGATGAGCGCGGCGGCCGGCAATCTCGAACCGCTGCCGCCCGTCGGTTCACTGGTGTGGAACACCTACGTCTACGTGCTGGACGAGCACGGCGTGCCGGTGCCCGACGGGGAGGTCGGGGAGGTGTACATCGGCGGTGCGGGGGTGGCCCTGGGGTACACCGATCCTGAGCTGAGCCGCACCGCGTTCGTGCCCGATCCGTTCCGGCCGGGCGCCCGGCTGTACCGCACCCGGGACCGTGGGGTGTGGCGGGCCGACGAGACGCTCCAGTTGCTGGGCCGGATCGACGACCTGATCAAGATCCGGGGCAATGCCGTGGAACCCCGGGAGGTGGAGGCGCGCCTCGCGGAGTTCGCCGGGGTCAAGGACGCCGCGGCGTTCGCGGTGGTGCGGGCCGGCGGGGCGGTGGAGCTGCACGCTGCTCTCACCGGTGATCCGCCGCCGGCCGCGGAACTGCGCCGGGCGCTGCTTGCGGTCCTGCCCGACTACATGGTGCCGGTGCGCTGGTGGCTGGTGGACGGCCTGCCCGTCTCACCCAACGGCAAGCTGGACCGCAAGGCCCTGCCCGGCGACGGGGCGCAGCCCCTGTCCCTGGTGCCTCACCAGGCGAACGCCTCGCGGTAGCCGCGCTTCTCGATGCAGTACGTCCGGAACGCCTCGGCCTTCTCGACCAGCGCGTCGTCCCCGGTGCGCACGGCGGCTTCGACGAACCAGTCGAACGCCGCCGTCGCATCGGCCTGGCGGGTGAAGTGGACCGCGGCGAACTTCCGGAAGGAGGCGCGCAGGTCGGTTGCGTTCATGTCGGCCGCGGAGGACATCAGCTCGGCCACGTCTGCGTCCGAGACCGGCGGACGCGAAATGATTCGTACGGGCAGCTCCGACTGGATGGCGTTCTTGATTTCAATGGGAGCCTCGGCATCCGAGAAATCAAGGCAGAGGGACAGCCTGGGGAGTCGTGAGACGCTCCGGGCCGAGTGCGGAACCGTGGTGTGGATTTTCCACACCTCGCCACGCCGGAGGTGATAGACGATGTCGTTCTCGGAATGCAGGGAATCCTCGTCCGTGCGCAGGGGTATCTGAAGCCTCGTACCCGGCTCGGAGAATTCTAGAAAATCTACATGGGGCGCGAGAATTCCATCACTGAGGCCGAATACGCGTACCCACTGCAGCCTCTCGAGGGGGAAATTTTCGGTGACGAGCGACATGATGTTGGGAAGCTTCTTGCCCAGCTCAGTCAGGGCGAGCTGCCCCTCGTAGGGACGGAAGGCCGTGTCCTGGGCGCTTCCCCCGGAGTTCGCGAGGACATGCGCCGACCAATGGCCGAAGGAAAATGCGTCGTACTCGCCCCCGGCATCGTTTGAATCGATGACCGAAAGTTCCTCGGCCAGGTCGTAGGAATCGATCGGAAGCGTGGCGAGCCTTTGTGATTTGAGCATGCGAGATCCCGTCGGTTGATGAGCGCACCATGGCGCCGGACTCCGATGATCGGCAATCATAACGATAGGCGGAAGAGAGGGCAATGGGCGGCCGTGGGCATCGGATTCATGATTGACAAGGCTTATTTCCCTTGCGCAGGATCTTAAGGGGACATCATGTTCGTCGGAACCATCGAAGGTATTGGGTGAGCGTACAAAATGCCGAGTGACAATGCCCTGAGTGAATCCTGGCTCGCCCGGCTGGTGGCCGGCCGCGGAGTTCCCTTCCTGGATGTCCTGTCCCCGGACGGCGACACGCCGGAATGCGTCCTGGAACCCGCAGTCACCGAGCGGCTGGACGCCCTGACGGGCGGCGACGCGACCGGCCTCCTGCTGCTGACCGTCGCGGCCACCCGGCTCGCGCTGGCTGCGCTCGACGAGGAACCCGGGCACGTGATCCTGGTGCCCGTGCCCGACGCGCCGCCCGGGGCGGGCGCAGGGACCGGCACGGACGCGGCGCCACGGGAGCTCGCGCTCTGCGCACCCCTCGACCGCGAGGCACCGGCCTCGGCCTTCCTGATGGCGCTGCACGCCGAACTCGAATCCGCCCTGCCCCTCGCCTGGCCCGACCGGGAGGCCGTCGCCTCGCGCCTGCAGCTCGCCGGAGTGCCCGTGGGCCGTGCGCTCGGCCGACTCGGCGTCGTGTGCGAGGAGGCGGGCGGCAAGCTGCTGCAGCCGGTCGGCCTGTGCCTGACCCTGCGCCGCACCGGCGGCCGGCTGACGCTGACCGCCGAGGCGGACGGCGAGCTGCCGGTGGCCGCGGCAGCCCTTCTTCGCTGCACGGCGGCCGCCCTCGCCGAACTCGGCCGCTCCCCCCGGCGGCCGGTCACGGAGCTGGACGTCCTCGGTCCCGCACAGCGCGCCGAACTGGAGCGGTGGTCGGGCCTGCCCGTCGTGGCCGACTTCGCCGACGCGACCCTCACCGGCATCGTCGACGACGCCGCGAACCGCTTCCCGGATCGCGAGGCGGTGTCCGACCACGGCGTGGCGTGGAGCCACCGGGAGCTGGCGCTGCGCTCCTCGCGGGCCGCGCGGTCGCTCACCCTCGACCACGGTGTGAAGCGGGGCGACCGGGTCGCGCTGCTGCTGCCGAAGAGCCCCGAACTCGTGCTGGCCGTACTGGCGGTGTTGCGGGCGGGCGCCTCGATGGTGCCCCTCGACCCGTCGCACCCGCCGGAGCGGGTCGCCCGTCAGCTGCGCCTGAGCGGGGCCGTCTGCGTCATCTCCGCAGAGGACGAACTGCCCGGGCAGGTGGCCATCCCCGTGGTGTCCCCGCAGGCGCTGGCCACCGCAGACGGCCCCGGGGCGGCGGCCGCACCGGATCCCGACGACGAAGCCATCCTCTTCTTCACCTCCGGATCGACCGGCCTCCCCCGCCCGGTGGCGCTCACCCACCGTCAGCTCGCCCACAAGACCCTCACCTCGGGGCGGCTCCTCGGTTTCGACGAGGAGATCCGGTGCGCCCTGCTGTCGGCGGTGACCTCCGACGCCCTGACGTACCAGATCTTCACGACGCTCGCCGCGGGCGGCTGCGTGGTGGTCATGGGCTCGCCCCAGACGCTCTCGCCCGCGGAGTTCTGGGCGGCGACGCGAAGCCTGCGGGTGAACGTCATCAACTGTGTCCCCTCCCTGCTCGCCGTGATGGCCGAAGGACTGCCCGCAGGGGCCGCCGAAGACGTCCGCATCTGTCTGCTGGGCGGCGACGAGATCCCCGCGGGACTCCTGCCCCGGCTGGCGGACCGACTGCGCGTGGGCACCTTCGGCAACCTGTACGGGCCCACCGAGGCCACCATCGAGGCGACCACCTTCACCTGCCCCGGATCGGCCTTCCCCGAATTGACCACCGTCCCGGTCGGCAGGCCCTCCGAGGGCTTCGGCGTGCTGGTGCTCACCCCCCACGGGGACCACGCACCGCCCGGCATACCCGGCGAGATCCACGTACTCGGCCCCGCCGTGGCCCGTGGCTACGCCGATGACGAACCGACCGGCCCGGGGCGGTTCTGCGAGCTCCCCGCGCACCCCGGCGTCCGGGTGTTCCGGACCGGCGACTTCGGCCGCTGGAACCACCGGGGCGAGCTGGTCTTCCTGGGCCGCCGGGACAACCAGATCCAGATCCACGGCAACCGGGTCGAGCTCGGCGAGGTGGAGGCGTCCCTCAGCTCCGTCGCGGGCATCGTCGCCGGCACGGTCCTCCCCTTCACCGCCCCCTCGGGACCGCCCACCGTCGTGGCCGTCTACACCTCGGATCAGAATCTCGAACCGGCCGACGTGCGCCGCCGGCTGGCGCAGCGCCTGCCCGGCTACATGGTCCCGGGCCGCATCGTGCGACTCGACGAACTGCCCGTCACCCTGCACGGCAAGATCGACCGCGTGGCCATCCTGGCCCGTGTGGCGAGCCTGGACGGGCAGGTCTGGCAGCCTGACGACGAAGCCGACCGCACCGCCGCCCGGATCTGGGCCGACGTGCTCGGCACCGCGCCGCACGCCGGGGACGAGGACCTCTTCGCGGCGGGCGGCCACAGCCTCACCGCCGCCGTCCTCGCGGGCCGCCTCGGCGCGGCTGCAGGCGGCGGCGTGATCACCGTCCGCGACGTGTTCGCCGCCCGCACTCCCCAGGGGCTCGGCGCACTGCTGCGCCGCGCCGCGGCCGACGGGCGTCCGGACCCCGCCGCCCGGGCGCCGTGGCCCGAGACCCCGGACCCCGTCCCCGCGAGCAACGCCCAGCGCCGGATGTGGTTCCTCGAGCAGTACGAGGGCGGGGAAGTGCGCCCGTACAACATGGTGGAAGCCTTCCGGCTGCCCGGGGCCCCCGAGACGGCCGACGTGGCGGACGCCCTGGAGCGGACGGTGCGCAGGCACCAGGCCCTGCGCACCGTGTTCCGCACCGACCCCGACGGCCTGCGCCAGATCGTGCTGGATCCGGAGCGGTCCCGGCCCGCACTGCAGGTCCACCGGTCGGACGCCGAGGGCGCCGCCGGCCTGCTGCGGCGCATCGCCGATGCGGAGCAGCGCCACGTCTACGACCCGGCCGGGGGTCCCCTGCTGCGGGCCCACTGGCTCGTCGAGGACGGGCGCCCCGGCGGCACGCTCCTGCTGTCCGTCCATCACAGCGTCTGCGACGGCTGGTCGTTCGCGGTGATCCTGCGCGACCTCCAGCGGTTCCTGAACGGCAGGGAACAGGTACCGGAGCCCACGCAGTACGGTGCCTACGCGCTCGATCAGCACGCCCGCGGGGACGACGCGCAGAGCAGCGCGTTCTGGCGGCGCACCCTGGACGGCGCGCCGCGCGTCGACCTGCCGCTCGACCGCCAGCGGCCGGCGGAGCGCAGCTCGGCGGCGGGCACGGTCCGGCTGACGCTCGGCGAAGGCACGACCCGGTCCGTGCAAGACCTGTGCCGACAGCACGGCACCACCTCGTTCACGGCGATGGTGGCCGCCGTCCGTGTCCTTCTGCTGCGCTGGAGCGGAGCGGACGACATCGTGCTCGGCACGGTCGTCTCGGGCCGTGACCGTCCCGAACTGGCCGACTCGGTGGGGCTGTTCGTCAACACCGTGGCGCTGCGCACCGCGATCGGGCCGGAACTCGGTTTCACCGATGTGGTCGCGGCGGTGGCGGCGCACGCGCGGGAGGTCCGCGCCCATGAGGAGTACCCCTTCGAGGACCTCGTGGAGGCCATGGGGCGCGAACGGATCGCGGGACGCAATCCGCTCTTCGACGTGCTGGTCGAGGCCGCCGTCTCCGGTACGGACCCGCTGGGCACCGAGGAGGGCCCCGCGGCCGAGCACATCCGTCTGAACAGCGGAGCGGAGGGGTTCGACCTCGTCTTCAGCTTCGGCGAGCCCGGCCCGGACCGTCCGATCGAGGTGGCGATCACCTACCGCGAGGACGTGCTGGACGCGGGGACGGCGCACCGGCTCGCCGGCCAGCTGGACCACCTCCTGACCGCTCTGGCCAAGGCCCCCGAGGCTCCGGTCGGCACGGTCCCCCTGCTGCCCGATGCACAGCGCGCCGCGCTCATCGCGCTCGGTACCGGGGAGAGCCCCTCTGCCGCACAGAGCACCGGCACCCTCCTGGACCTCGTCCTCGCACAGGTACGGCGCGCGCCCGAGGACCCGGCCGTCGTCTGCGGCGACCGTGTCCTGACCTACCGCGCACTGGACCGCCGGGCCGATGCGCTGGCCGCCCGGATCGCCGCGGTGGCGCCGACCGGCCCCGACCGCCTGGTCGCGGTGCTGTGCGAGCGCTCCGAGTGGATGCCGGTCGCGCTGCTCGCCGTCCTCAAGACCGGTTCGGCGTTCCTCCCCCTCGATCCGCAGCAGTCGCCGGCCCGGCTGGCGCGGGTGCTCCGCGACAGCGGCGCGGTCGCTGCCGTCACCTCGGCGGACTTCACGCAGACCACGGTCGCCGAAGGCCTGCCCACGGTGACCGTCGGCGAGGCGCCCGAGGCCGCTGCGGTCCGGGCCGAGCCACGACCGCTCCACCCCGCCGGCCCCGCCGACCTCGCCTACGTGGTGTACACCTCCGGCTCCACCGGAACCCCCAAGGGCGTCATGGTGGAGCACCGCGGCATCGTCAACTCCGTCCGGTTCCAGATCGACCACTACGGCCTCGGCGCCGGTGGGGCGATCCTCCAGGTCGATCCGATCCATGCCGACGCCGGGATCGCCGACGTGTTCGGCGCGCTCGGTTCCGGCGCGCCCATGGTGATCGTCACCCGGGAGCAACTGCTCACGCCGGAGGACGTGGCCGCGGTCATGCGGCAGCACCCGGTCCGCCACGTGATGCTCGTGCCGAGTCTCTACCAGATGCTGCTCGACGAGGTCGGTCCGGCGTTCCGCGAGGTGCGCAAGGTCGTGCTCGGCGGGGAGCGGGTCACCCGGGCGCTCGTCGCCCGGCATGCCGAACTCCTTCCCGGCGCCGAGCTGTTCAACGAGTACGGCCCGGCCGAGGACAGCGTGGTCACCACGCTGGATCCGGTGGACACCACAGGGACCCCCGGCACGCCGGACACGCGGTCCGCAACGGCTTCCGGCGACGCCTCGATCGGCCGGCCGCTGCCCGGCAAGTGGGTGGACCTGCTCGACGAGCGGGGCCTGCTCGTGCCGCTGGGTGCTCCGGGCGAAATCTGCATCGGCGGAGCGGGCCTGGCCCGCGGCTACCTCGGCGACGCGGAGCTGACCGCGGCCCGATTCGTGACCAGCCGGGTACGCCCCGGGGAGCGCATGTACCGCACCGGCGACCTGGCCCGCCGGCTGCCCGACGGGCGCCTGGAGTACCTGGGCCGGGTCGACGACCAGCTCAAGATCCGGGGCAACCGGGTCGAGCCGAACGAGGTGGCCGCGGTCCTCGCCGAAGCACCCGGCCTGCGCAACGCCGCCGTGCTCCCGACCACCGGCGCCGAACCGCGGCTGGTCGCCTACGTGGTCGGGGACGCGGACCCGGCGGCGCTCCGCCGGCACCTCGCGGAGCGGCTGCCCGCCTACATGATGCCCGCCGCCTTCGTGAATCTGCCCGCCCTCCCGGTGGCCGCGGGCGGCAAACTCGACCGCCGGGCGCTGCCCGCGCCCGACGAAGTCCTGGCCACCGCGGAATCGCCCGCTGCCGCCCGGCCGTTCACCCCGGCCGAGCAGCACGTCGCCGACGTGTGGACGCAGGTTCTGGAGCGTCCCGTCACGGACCCGGACGCGAACCTGTTCGAGCTGGGCGGCCACAGTCTGGCCGCCGCGCGCATCGCGCACGCCCTGCACGTCAAGGTGCGCACCGTCTTCGACTTCCCGAGCGTGGCCGCGCTCACCAAGGCGCTGGAAGGGCAGTCGGCGAAGGCCGCAGCGGAGCGGGGCCCGGTCGCCGGGTCGCCCTCGGACAGCGGTTACCTGCCGCTGTCCCGGGCACAGCGCCGCGTCTGGCTGACCTCGCGGTGGGCGGGCTCGGACACCTTCATCATCTCCGACCTCGTACGGCTGGGCCGCCGGATCGATGCCGGCGCGCTGCGCAGCGCCCTCGAGGCCGTCGTCGAGCGGCAGGACATGCTGCGCGCGCAGGTCCTGCCCCGGGGAACGGATGCGGAGCTGACCGTGCTGGACCGACTGCCGGACGGCGCACCGCTGGTCGTCGTGGACCTGCCCGGCGCGGACCCCTCGGGGCCGGAGGTCGCGGCCGCACTGCACGACGCCCGACGGGTCGGCTTCACCCTCGAGAAGGCACCGCTGTTCGAAGTGCGGCTGCTCGCAGGGCCCGTCGGCGGTGATCTGCTCACCGTCACCGCACACCACCTGATCTACGACGGCGCGAGCGTCGACGTGCTGCTGCGCGACCTGTTCACCGCGTACGAGCAGGCCGTCGCAGGACGGCCGCCCCGGCTGCCCCGGCTCCCCTACACCTACCAGGAGTGGGTCCGCGAGGAGCAGGAGTGGCTGGCCGGGCCCGAGGCGGAGCGCGAGGTGGAGTTCTGGCGTGAGCGGCTGCGCGGCGTCACGGAAGGGCCCGATCCCGTGGACCCGGCCCGCCGCCGCAGCCGCCGGGGCCGGACCGGACTGGTCCGCCGGTCCCTTCCCGCGGCCGTGCTCCGCGATGCCCCCGGGACCCCGTTCGCGCAGGTGGTCACCGCTTTCGCCCTCACCGTGCACCAGCGCACCCGGGCCACCGACCTCGTCGTCGGTTTCGCCGCGGGACTGCGCCACCGGCCCGAGGCCGACGCGCTGATCGGCTATCTGGTCAACGCGGTGCCCCTCCGGGTCACGCTGGACGACGCGGTGAGCGCGGGCGAGCTGCTGCCCCGGGTCCAGAGCGGGCTCGTCGAGGCGTACGAGCACGCGCGGCTGCCGTTCGACGAGCTCGCGCAGCGGCTGGCGCTGCGCGCGGCGCCGGGCCGCAGCCTGCTGCTCGACCTGGGCGTGAGCTGGGAGAACGCGGGCCTGCGCCCCGAGAGCCATGTGGTCGAGGACCTGCTGGTGGACGATCTGCCCGCCACCAGTGACCTCTGGCTGTACGCACGCGTCAAGGGCGACGCACTGCACCTCGACCTCACCTACGACGACAACCTGCTCGACGAGGCGGAGGCCGGCGGCTACGCCGATCACGTCGCCGCGGTGCTGCGCGGCCTGGCCACCGGCCAGTGGGCACCGCCCACCGGCGTCCCGTCACCGGCCGCGCCCCCGACCCCGACCCCGGAACCGTCCGCACCCGGCGCTGAATGGAGCGACACCCACTATGACTTCTGACACCGCCCTCAGGCTCGGGGACGGGGCGACCACGACCGGACCCGACCCGACGCAGCGGCTGTGCGAGCTGTTCGCCACGGCACTTGAACTGGACGACGTCACGCCGGACACCGACTTCTTCCTCGCCGGCGGGCACAGCCTGTCCGCGCTGACCCTCGCCGTGGCCGTGGAAGAGGCCTTCGGTGTGCGGGTCCGCGTGCGGGACGTCTTCGACGCCGCCACGCCCGAACTGCTCGCGGCCCGGCTGGCCGGCCTCGCCCCCGGCGCCGTGGAACCGGCCGAGCCGGCCCCCGCGCGAGACCGGCCCGACACCGAGCTGCCCGGAGCCGAAGTCGCCGAAGCCACGCGCTGGCTGTGGCTCGAACGGCAGCGCGGGGAAGGCGACTCCGGGGCCTACACCGTGCCCTGTCTGCTGGACGGCGAGGGTGCCGTGGACGCCGACAGGCTGGCGGCCGCGCTCGCCGGCCTGGCGCGGAGCCACCCGGCGCTGCGGACCGTCTTCGTCGAGGCCCAGGGCGAACCGCGGGCGGTGCTCACCGACGAGGTGCCGCCGTTGGAGGTCGTCGACCTGCGCGGGCACGAGGCGGGCGACACCCGGTTCGACGCCTTGGTCGACGAGCGCCTCGCCATGCCGTTCGACCCGTCGACCGGCCCGCTCACCCGGACCACCCTGTTCCTGCGCGACGAAGCCCGCTGGTCGCTCCTGCTGCTCGCCGACCACCTCGTGTGCGACGGACGGAGCCTGGAGATCCTCGCCACGCAACTCGTGGCGGCCTACGGGGACCCGGCCGCCGTCCTGCCGCCCGAGGACCGGCCCGCTCACCGCTCGAGCGGTCAGGAGGCCGCGCTCGACCACTGGCGTCGCGTGCTCCTCCCCCCTCCGGCGCCGCTGCCCCTCCCGGTGCGCGGTCTGCGGACGGAGCAGGCCGGCAGCGCCACCGGCATCGCCGTGCAGGAGATCGGTCCGGACGTGCTGCGGCAGCTGACGCAGCTGGGCCGGCGGCACCACGCGGGCCCGTTCGTGCCGCTGGCCGCCGCCGTCGCCCGTACCCTCGCCGGGATCACGGGCAGCACGGACATCTGTCTGGGCACCCCCGTGGACCGGCGGGCCCGGCTCGGTGCGGACGACGCGGTCGGCTTCCACGTCGCGACCGTCCCGCTGCGGTTGGAGGTCCGGGACGGGACTTCCGCGGACGAACTCGTCCAGCAGGTCGCGCAGCGCACGGTGGACGCGGTGGACCACAGCGAGGTGTCCTTCGACACGCTCGTGGCGGCGCTCGCTCCGCCGCGGTCCCCCGGACGGATGCCGTTCTTCGACGTGTGGGTGGCCCTGTACCCCCGCATCGACACCGGACCGTGTCCGCCGGGCGGGATCGCCTTGCGCGGCGGCCCGATACCCCTGCGCGTCGGCATGTTCGAGCTGTCGTTCCAGTTCGTCGAGCACGTGGACGGCATGCGCCTGGTGCTCCAGTACGACACCGCGCGCTACGCCGCGGACACCGCCGAGCGGATGGCCCGGCGGCTCGGTGACGAAGTGGCGCGCCTCCTTCGGGACCCCGCGGAGCCCGGCCCCGAAGCGGCGCCGACGCACCGGGCCTTCGGCGGCTTCCGGTTCGACGACTGACCCGACCTGTTGCCCTTCCCATGAGGAGATGAACCATGACGACGTCCATCAGGCCCCGGACCGGGACGGAGCTGCGGCTGACCGCGGCCGAGGCCCGGCAGGTGTCCGAACTGACTCTGCGTCTGGCCGACCAGTACCTCGCGGCCGACGACGAACGGCTGCTCCAGGAGCTGCCGTTGCTCACCGCCGGGCTGCCCGTCCGGGTCCGGCGCTTCCTGCGTGCCTTCTCCCTCGACCAGGCACGCGGTTTCTGCTCCGTCAACGGGCATCTCGTGGACGACGAGCGCATCGGGCCCACGCCCGCGCACTGGAAGGACGAGACCCGGATCCACCGCGAACTGCCCGAGGAGATCCTCGTCCTCCTCTACGGTTCGCTGCTCGGCGAACCGTTCGGCTGGGCCACCCAGCAGGACGGGCACCTGGTCAACGACGTGTTCCCGATCCGCCAGTATGAGCGCGAGCTGCTCGGCACGGGCAGCAAGACACCGCTGACCCTGCACACCGAGGACGCCTTCCACCCCTACCGCGCCGACTACATCATCCTGTCGGCGCTGCGCAACCCGGACGCCGTGCCGGTGACCGTGGCGGAGGCGGACTTCTCGGTACTGCCGCAGGACGTCCTCGACGTCCTGTTCCAGAGCCGGTTCCGCATCGTTCCCGACAAGTCGCACCTGCCGGAGAACAACACGGTGCGCACCGACGAGGACCGGCTGGTGTTCGAGAACATCGCGCGCCTCATCGACGGGCTCGGCCTGGTGCCCATGCTGAGCGGCTCCCGGTCCAACCCCCTGCTGTGCTTCGACGCGACGCACATGTCGGCGCCCGAGGAGGACGTCGAGGCCGTACGGGCCTTCGCGGCGGCGGCGGAGCTGCTCGACGCCGGCCTGACCGACTGCACGCTGGAGGCGGGCAGTTGCGTCTTCATGAACAACCACCGGGTGGTGCACAGCCGCAGCGCCTTCCAGGCGCGCTACGACGGCACGGACCGCTGGCTCAAGCGCGTCAACGTCACCCACGACCTGCGCAAGTCCCGTGCCATGCGCCGGTCCGTCGGCTCCCGCCTGATCGGCTAGCCGACGGCCGGCACAGCCGGAACACCACGCATTGTGCCCGGGGCTCCCCAGCCCCGGGCACAGTGCGTGGTGTCGGCGCGGCTACGCCTCCTGGTCCTGCATGGCCTGCCGTACCAGTGCGGAGACCTCGCGGACCGTGGGGGTGAGGAAGAAGTCACCCATGTCGACGCTCACGCCCAGCTGCTTCTCGATGGCGTCGATGACCGAGATCGCGAGCAGGCTGTGCCCGCCCTCGTCGAAGAAGTCCGCATCGGGATCGATCGGGCCGGAGGCGAGGACCTCCTCGAAGATCGCCCCGACCTTCGCCTCGACCCCGTCGCCTCCCGCGCCCGTCTGCGACGGGGCGGATGCCGGTGCCGGGGCGGCGCCGGCCTCGGCGAGACGCACCAGGGCGCCCCGGTCGATCTTGCCGCTCACCATCCGGGGCAGCTCGTCGATCAGCGTGAGGGAGGTCGGCACCATCGCGGGCGGCAGCGCGGCATTGGCCCGCGCCCTGACCTCCTCCACCGTGGTGTCCACGGCTTCCAGCCAGGCCGCCAGCGCCGGGGCGCCGTCGGGGCCGCTCACCACGACGACCGCCGCCTGGCGGACTCCCGGCAGCAGGCCCAGCACGCTCTCCACCTCACCGGGCTCCACCCGGTGGCCGCGTATCTTCACCTGGTCGTCGGCCCGCCCGGTGAACTCCAGCATTCCGTCCGGACGCCACCAGACGAGGTCCCCCGTGCGGTAGCTCCGTCCACCGGGCGCCTCGGCGTCGGCCACGAAAGCGGCCGCCGTCAGCTCCGGCCGGTTGCGGTATCCGTCCGCGAGGCCGTGTCCGGCCAGCCTGAGCTCGCCGACGAATCCGATCGGCAGGACCCGGCCGTCGGCGCCGGTGACGGTGGCGACGGTGTTGGCGATGGGCCACCCGATCGGGAGGCCGGGGCCGGCGTCCGTGCCGTGGTCGAACGCGGTCGCGCCCACCGAGCTCTCCGTCGGGCCGTACTCGTTGATCAGCCTGACTCCGGGCAGCAGCTCGTGGTGGCGGCGCACCAGATCGGGCGTCGTGGCCTCGCCGGCGACCGTGACGGCGCGCAGTGAGGCCGCGGCCCGCGGGAGTTCGCCCAGCAGGACCCGGTAGAGGCTCGGGACGTTCGTGAGGTGGGTGATGCGGTGCTGCTGCGCCAGCTCGGCCAGCTGACGCGGCAGCAGCTGGTGCGTGTCCGCGAGGACGAGGCGCCCGCCGGAGGCCAGCACCGGGAACAGGTCGGCGATCGAGCTGTCGAAGGCCAGCGAGGGCAGCTGCAGCAGCCTGGTGTCGAGGTCCAGCCCGTGGTTGCGCCGCTTCCAGTGGACGTAGCTCGCGATGGCACGGTGCCGGATCTCCACGCCCTTGGGCCGGCCGGTCGAGCCCGAGGTGTACACCACGTACGCGAGGTCGTCCGGGAGCGGCCCGGGCAGGTCGGTCCCCGGCTCGGCGGCGGGGCCGGCGACCGCGGCCTGGATGTCGATCACCGGGGCGGTGAGGCCGACGGGCAGCCCGGTGAGCAGGTCGGGTGCGGCCAGGACGGCTGCGCACGCGGCGTCGTCGAGGATCTCGGCCAGCCTCGCGGCCGGTGACCTCGGGTCGAGCGGCACGTAGGCCGCGCCCGCGAGCAGGGTGCCGGTGATCGCCGGCACGGCGTGGATCGTCTTGCCGGTGAGCACACCCACCCGGTGTCCGCGTCCGATGCCCGCTGCGTGCAGACGGGCCGCCACGGCCTGCGCGGCTTGCCAGAACTCGCGGTACGTGAGGGTCTCGGCGCCGGCGACGACGGCCGTACGGTCGGGGTGCGCGCGGACCGTCTCCTCGATCGGCGCCGTCAGCGTCGTGATGACGCCCTGCGGTGCGAAGCCGCGTCGGCCGAGCGCAAGGGCCGCCGCCGCATCGTCGGCTGCGGCCGACGGCAGCGCGGCCGAGGGGCCGTGCGGATCGACGAATCCGGCCAGGACACGGGACACCGACCGCAGCAGGACCTCCAGGAACCACGCCTCGGCGCGATCCGGTCCGGCCTCGGCGACGAGTTCGCGTACGCCGTCCGCACCGGGCTCGGTCAGTCTCAGCTCGACGACGTCCGGCCGGGACGCGCGCGCAGCGGGTCCGGCACCGACCCTCGCCGAGCCGACCAGCAACGCGCCGACGAGCGCTGCCTCCTCGTCGGCCACCACGGGCGCCGACCGCAGTGCCGCGTCGGCGGCCCTGACCAGATCGCCGACGGTGGCCGGTACGGCAAGCCCGATCCCGGACAACACCGGCCCGGCCGGCCCGGACACGGCCACGACCGGCTCGTCGGTGTGCTCCGCCGCGCCGACCACCACTGCCGTCGCCGCGGTGAGGGCGACCAGTTCCTCCAGGGGGCGGCCGCCGGAGACCTTGGCCAGGCCGTCGACGGCGGCCGCGGTCAGCGCGAGCCTGGCGTGGGACCGCGCTGACTGCGCGGCGCCCGTGCGTCGGGGGCGGATCACGGTGGCGGGCACAACAGAGTCGGGTGTCATGGAAATTTCCCTTGCTCGGGGACGAATGTAGACAACTGCCCGTTGGCCAAGCGGCGTTCCCCGCAGCGTGAGAGCCGCCGTGGGGTTCGAACACCGCATCGGGCACGTGCGGGCACACCCGTCACCGAGGTGGGACGCGAACGGACCGCGCACCGGGGCCGTGGCCGAGCCGGTACGCGGATCACCGCTGACACCAGAGGGTGCCCATGCACTTGTCGGGTCGGAACACCGGGCGGCCCGCAGCTCGGCCGCCCGGCACTCCGACCAGGCCGTCGCCTCGCGTCAGCCGCGCTTCGCGATCATGTTGGCCATGCCTTCCTTGCCCTGCGTCTTCAGCGCCTTGAGGCGGTCCTGGCGCAGGCGGGCATCGCTCCGCGAGGCGATCCACTGGTTCTCGCGGAGCAGCTTGTGGTAGCTGTCCAGGCGGCGCTGCTGCAGCATGCCGTCCTCGATGGCCTCGCGCACGGCACAGCCGGGTTCCGCGACGTGGTCGCAGTCCCGGAACCGGCATTCCTCGGCGAGCTGCTCGATCTCCGAGAACGTCTGCTGCAGGCCGTCGGAGGCGTCGTACAGGCCCACGCCGCGAATGCCGGGCGTGTCGATCAGCACCCCGCCGCCCGGCAGGGGCATCAGCTCGCGGGTCGTCGTGGTGTGGCGGCCCTTGCCGTCGCTCCTGGTCTGCTGGGTCTCCATCACGGAGCGTCCCATCAGCACGTTGGCGATGGTGGACTTGCCCGCGCCCGACTGTCCGACCAGGACGCTCGTCCCCGTCAGAACGGCCGCGAGGACGTCCATGCCGTCGTCGGTGGTGGCGCTGACGACCAGGACGTCCACCCCCGGCGAGGCCTGCTCGACCGTCTCACGGACGCTGTCCGCGTCCTGCGCGAGGTCGGACTTGGTGAGGACCATCACCGGCTGCGCTCCGCTCTCCCAGGCGAGGGCGAGGAACCGCTCGATCCGGCCGAGGTCCGGCTCCGTGTCCAGGGCCACGACGACGCCGATGGTGTCGACGTTGGCGGCGAGCACCTGGCCCTCGGAGCGCTGGGAGGCGCTGGAGCGGACCATCGCCGTACGACGCGGCAGCAGCGCCTGGACGTACGTGCCGGCCGCGCCGGCCTGGACCGCCACCCAGTCGCCCGTACAGGGCATCTTCATCGGGTCGGGGTCCGCGACCGGGCCGGTGTCGGCGTGGACGACGGTCACCTCGGAGTCGCCGTCGGCGATCACGACGTCGCAACGGCCCCGGTCGACCCGGATGACCCGGCCGGGTACCCAGGAGGCGTCGGCAACTGAGGCGAAGTGGTCGTCGAGCTCAGGGGACCATCCGTAGGCCTCCAGGGGCCGCGGGTAGATCGAATCGGCCGATGTCGATGAGTGACGCAACGCGATGAGCCCTTCGGGAGGTTTCCGGCCGGCGCACGCAAGTCGGGTTGCACCGGCTGCTGGACAAGGGGCGGAGGGGGGTGGGCGGCTCTTCGGGTCCCGCTACGGCAGTGGTGACATGAAGGTCGCCCACCTCGGCCGACTCCGATGTACCAGGCATTCAATGCACTTGACGCTACGACAGCACCGAACGGCCCGCAATACCGTTCGAGCGGCGCTGGATTGGGCCTCCAGCAGCGCCGCCGGCGGTGCTGGCCCACTCACCCGGGAGCCCGCCCCGGGTGAGTGGGGGCGGTGGTCTACCGTGCGGCGGGCGCCGAGGTGCGGTAAAGGGCCCGCATCTCCTCTTCCAGCACCTTGACCTCGTCCAGCCTCGGCCGGCTCTTGGGAGCGAACAGCCCGTCCTGCTCCCAGCGTTCCGGGTCCAGGCTCAGCGCCGAGACGTTGAGCCAGCCCCGAGAGCGGATCTCTTCGAGGTGCTCGGGAAGCGCGTCCTCGAGGGCGAGGTAGAAGATGACGTGGGCCAGCTCCTCGATGCGGTCCAGACCGTCGCGCACGCTCGTGAGCACCGTGCCGAAGGCGGGTATCTCGTCACCCGGCAGGTTCTGCTCGAAGAGCCGGGCGAGCGTGGGCACGTCGTCGTAGTAGTCGATGTAGTCGAACGCGAAGACGCCGCGGTAGTTGCGCGCCCAGGCCTGGAAGAGGTTCATGATGGTGCCCTGGGTCGCCACCGCGTGCGCGCCGAGCGCGCTGAGCGTCGTGCTCGCCGACTCGTCCAGGAAGGTCTTCCCGTAGAACTGCGGGTCGGAGAAGGACCATCCGACGTAGTAGTCCCAGATCGTCTTCAACGACATGATCACGGCGTTGTCGTGGAAGGCGTAGGAGCCCTGGATGTTCAGGGTGAGGCCCTCGGCGAGCGAGAGGAACCAGCGGTTGGCGTACCGCACGAAGCCCTCGTCGAAGGACTCCTTCACGTCGCGGCCGACCATCTCGGTCACGAAGCTGTTGGCGTAGCCGATCAGGTTCGACCCCACGGAGTAGTAGGGGTCGGCGAAGACCGCGGCGTCGCCGACGCACGCCCAGCGGTCCTGCGAGAAGACCTGCTGCGAGGAGTGGCTGTAGTTCTTCAGTACGCGGAAGTCGAGGACCGGCAGCTCGCGGACGGCGGGGTCGAAGCCCGGAACGCGCTCGGCGACGAAGTCGATGGCCTTCTCGATCCGGTTGAACTTGGTGACCGGGTGGAGGTCGTCGGACACGACGATGCCGACGCTGGTGTGGTTGGGGGCCAGCGGGATGGCCCACACCCAGCCGCCCTCGAACATGAAGTGGTTGGTCGACTGCCAGCGCGGTTCGGTGATGCGGTCGTGCCAGCCGGAGTGCTCGGCGCCGACCGCCTCGTCGGTGTCGAGCCGGCCCTCGAGCCGGAACCAGACCGAGTTGTGGGGCTTGGGGTACCGCTTGGTGAGGTCGAGCTTGCGCTGCAGCAGCCGGTGCCGGCCCGTGGCGTCGACGACCCATCGGCAGGTGACGCTGGTCGGCTGGGCGCCGTCTTCGTCGACGGCCTGGTAGGTCACCCGGTGCGGGGCGTCCTGCTCGCCGAGCTCGATGTCGAGCACCTTGACGCCCTGCGTCAGCTCGGCCCCGGCAGCCGTCGCCACCACGCGCAGGTGCTCCTCGAAGGAGCCGCGGTTGAGCTGGTAGGACTTCGCCGGGAGGAAGCGGTTGACGCCGAACTCGGCTTCCTCGTGGAGGCCCGAGCCGCCGCCGTAGAAGTACCGGAGCCCCAGCTTCTCGAGGTGGTTCTCCTCCAGGTAGTCGTACAGGCCCAGGACGTGGTGGAAGTAGTACGCGCCCACCTCGACCGAGGACTCGCCGACCTTGTGCGCGGACAGCGGGATCGGTGAGCGCTCGCGCTCGCAGACGAGGACCGACAGCTCGGGCTGCGCGTCCTTGAGCTGCTTGGCCAGGCACAGCCCGGCCAGGCCGCCGCCCGCGATGACCACGTCGTAGTCGACACCGCCGAACACGGAGTCAGTACCGATTTGCCTGCTCACTTTGTACCCACCTTGTCGTTCTGTCGGTTCTCGATGTTGAGGGCCAGGCTCCGGACGGTCCGGTCCGTGTAGGGGTCCGAGACCTCGAGCTGGACCCCGATCCGCGTCTCCACACGGGAGAGCAGGTCCATCACGCTGAGGGAGTCGCCGCCGAGGTCCACGAAGTCGTCGTCCAGGCCGATGTGCAGCGGCGCGAACAGCTCCTGCCAGATCTCGAGGAGCGCGGCCTCGACCTCCGTCGCCGGCTCGGGCCCGTCCACGCCCTGGCCGACGGCGCCCGCGTACAGGGCCACCAGGGCCTTGTCGTCGACCTTGCCGTGGCGGGTGAGCGGCACGGAGTCGACCGGGATGATCGCCGACGGGACCATGTACTCCGGCAGGTTCTCCTGCGCCACGGCGCGCAGCCGGTCGACGTCCTCGGCGGTGGGCCCCTGGACGAAGGCGATCAGGAGCGGCGTATCGGAGTCCGTGGCGTGGCGCAGCAGGTGGACGTGGCCGACCGCGGCGTCCTGCGAGAGGACCTGGGCCACGTGGCCCAACTCGACGCGGCGGCCCCGGATCTTCACCTGGCCGTCCCGGCGCTCGATGAATTCGAGGTCACCGTTGCCGTGCAGCCGGACGATGTCCCCGGTGCGGTAGACGCGCTTCCCGGCGGCCGGGGACGAGGTGGGCGTGAAGAACCGCTCCGCAGTGAGCTCGGGATCGCCCAGGTAGCCCCGGGCCAGGCCCGCCCCGGCCAGGTGGAGCTCCCCGATTCCGCCCGGTACCACGGGCTCGCCGTCCTCGTCGAGGACGAACGCCTCGGTGTGCTCGATCGGCTTGCCCATGAGCACGCGCTGGTCGGAGGCCGCGAGGCGGTGGACAGTGGAGCAGACCGCGTTTTCGGAGGGTCCGTACTCGTTGTACAGGTCCACCTGCGGAAGACGCTCGAAATGCTCCTGGGTCAGACTCGTCGTGAACCGTTCACCGGCGATCGTGACGCACCGCAGGGACTTCACCCGCCGGTCTTCCATGCCTTCCAGGAGGCGCTTGTAGAGCATGGGGGTGATCAGGAAATGGGTGACGTCCCGGTGCTCCATCAGGCCGGTCAGATACTGCCGGTCGGTGATGCGGTCCCGGCGCGGCAGGAGCAGACGCGCCCCGGAGGTGAGGGTGGAGAAGGTGTCCACCACGGCGCTGTCGAAAGACGGCCGCGGAATGGCCAGAGTCACGTCTTCCGGACCGAACCCGTAATAGGAATTGCGCCACGTCAAGGTGTTGACGATCGCACGGTGTTCGACGGCCACGCCCTTGGGGTTCCCGGTCGTCCCCGATGTGTACACCACGTACGCGAGGTCGGACTGCGTGGCCACCGGCTCGGGGTCGGAGTCCGGCGTGGCGAGGGCGGCGCCCATGACGTCCAGGACGAAGAGCTCGCCGTTGAAGAACATCGCGCCGGCGGCCGCCGACGACTCGATCACCATGGCCCTGGGTGCCACGGCCTCGACGATCCGCTGGGTCACCGCGGGCGGGTTGTCCGGGTCCAGGGGGACGTAGGCACCGCCGGCCTTGAGGACGGCGAGCATGGCGATGATCACGTCCGGCGGATGCCGGACCAGGATCGCCACCCGGTCGTCGGGACGGACTCCGCCGGTGTCCCGCAGATGGTGTGCCAGCCTGTTGGCCCGGCGATTCAGCTCGCCGTAGCTCAAAAATTCACCTTCGAATTCCAGAGCCGTATGATCCGGCAACCTTCTGGCGCATTCCTCAAAAAGGAAAGTCAAGGTCTTCGGATCGCCATGGTTCATCAACAAACGCCCCCTGCCGGATTATTGCCAATTCACGATTCGAAAAGCGTAGCCGCCGCCGATCGAAGCGCCCTCTATTCACACTCGAGTGCAAGGACGGTGCGCCGGTCGCCGCTGCGGCCGCTCGGGCCTACGGCTTCGCCGGGTCGACGGCCGGCCAGGCGCGCTCGGCCCGGTCGCGCAGCAGCTCGGCGGTGATGCCGCGTTCGGCGCTCAGCCGGGTGAGGACACCGGCCTGCTGTACCTGTTCGGCCTCGGGGTCGTACTCGGACCCGGTGAGGTGCTTGAGCCAGGGTTCGAGGCCCATGGCGTAGGCGTAGACGTGGCGGGCGTTGAGCTGCTGGGCGAGCTCGTCGGCCTGGGCGGCGTTGCTGCCCTTGAGCCGGCGCCCGGTGTTGTGCTCGCGGGAGAGCTTCCCTTCCAGCATCGGCCCGTACAGCCACTTCAGCGGGGCTCCGACGCACTCGAGGCCGATGAAGAGCGCGTCGAGGGGAGTCTCGGTGAGGCCGGGGATGTTGTCGAACAGCGCGGGCTCGAGCGGCGTGATGTCGGTCGCGAAGAGGAACCTGCGGCCGCCGGCCTGGACGAGGGGCACCATCTTGGTGCGGATGTCGAGGTCGGCGTGCTCGCCCACGAAGGGGAGGGCGGTGACGTCGACCTGGTCGGCCACGCGGTGCGTTTCGAGTTCGGCCAGCTCCTGGACGTTGGAGAAGCCGAGGGCCTGGAGCATCGACTTGAGGCTGGGATCGGGCAGCGATCCGCCGGAGGCGCGGGGAACGACGATCGTGCCGATGCGGGTGCGGAGTTGGAGCAGGGTCTCCAGCGAGAAGTGGTCGGAGTGGAAGTGGCTGATGACGACCGCGTCGATGTGCCGGGGGAGGTCTTCGAGCGTGTAGTGCTCGTAGCCGTCGCCGGTGTAGCCGATGAGCGGGTCGAGGAGGACGGACGTGGTGCCGGTCTCGATCAGCACGGTTGCATGGTTGAAGTACCGCACCCGGACGTCTCCGGGCGCGGGCGGGGTGTGCTGCGGCGGCGGCGCGTCGTGGAACAGCGCGGTGAACGCCGGGAGGTCGGCATCGCTGACCCCGAGGCGCTGCGCGAGCTGAGGGACGTCGACGGGGTCGAGGCGCGCCGCGAACAGTTCGTCCCACACCGGGGAGTCGAAGGGCAGATCGATGTCCAGGCGGTCGGGGCGCGGCAGGACGGGGCTGCTGTACACGAAGGGCTGGGCGCTCGGCGCGGCGGCGGTGAGAGACACGCACTGACCGTGGCGCTCCTGCGCGGGCGAGCTGTACATCAGCGCTTCGAAGAAGCGGAAGGTGGGCCGGTGGGCCGTGTCGTAGACGAGCTCGACCCGCCCGCGCAGGGAGGCGGGGACCAGGGGATAGAGGGGCTCCATCGGCCCGCCGAGAGCCTTCTCCCGCAGCAGGGCACGGAGCTCGGCTATGTCGTCGGCCAGCTGGAGCTTGGCCTGGCCTTCCTTGACCATGGTCTCGCGCGCCGCCCGGACTTCGTCGAGGGTGGCGCCGTCGGGGTCGAGGAAGGGCGCGCCGTAGCGGTGCGGGTCCGCGATGACCGCATCGTGGAGGTGAGGTGCCTTCAAGTAGCTGTCCACGATGGGCAGCAGACGGTCCCGCAGGTTGAGGGCTCCGGTGTGGGGCGCCAGGAGATAGGGCCACGCGTACCAGCGGTGCAGCAGGGGTTGAGGAACCACGGACGGGCGAAGGTAGAGCTTCTGGTGTGCCGGCACGGTAATTCCCTTACTGTCGATGAGGTCACGGGAGCATGAGGCCGAGTCAGTTCCTTTGCCTCGCCTATTCGTTCATGCGTGTCACGAACAACAGTCCATGAATCCGGCAATTTAGCAGGACAGTTGCCCGCCAATCCCGCCGCCGGTGTATCTCTGGATTTGATTCCGAGAGCGACTCAAGGAGAATTCAAGGCGATATGCATTACCTGGAGCCGGCACGCGCCGCGCGCCGTCGGGGCTCCGATGCGTGCCACCTGCGGACGAGGAAGGTCGCCGCCGAGGCCGCGAAAAGGGCAGCGGTGATCAGCAGCCAGCGCCCCAGGAACACGTCGGCCGGAAGTCCCGTGGCCGCCGTGTAGTGGCCGACCCGACGCAGGATCAGCGGCCACCAGACGAGCAGCAGAAGCCCCGAGAGGAAGGCCGGGACCCGTACGTGGTTGACGCTCGGCCTCGGCGCCCCGTCCCCCGCGCCCGCCCTGCCCCTGAACAGCAACTGCACGGCCCGGTCGGTCACCGCGTACAAGGGGAGCAGCACGAGGTCGTGGAGGAGCGCCGCCCCGACGAACCACAGCGCCACGCCCAGGGTGTCCCCCTGGAGCATGCGCACACCGGCGTACGCGGCGAGGGCGAAGGAGGCCAGTACGAGGATCAGGTGGAGCGGGGAGGCTCCGTAGCGGCGACGGAAGGCGGTCGTGGCGCTCATGCCGGCTCTCCGAAGGTGAGGCGGGTGACCCACTTGGTGTTGTGGACGCCGGGGGCGCCGGGGACGATCACGCGGGCCGGGTAGCCGTGGTCCTCGGACAGCACGGCCCCGTTGACGCGAACGGCCAGGAGGGAGCGCGGATCGCGTACCTGGTTGTCCCTCAGGACCACCGAGCTGAACGGCCCTCCCCGCTGCACCGATTCCACCAGAGCCTGTGGTGTGTCCGTGCCCAGCCCGACGAGGGCTGCCAGATCGGTGAGCCGTACGCCGCTCCACAGCTGGTCGGGGGTCGACCAGCCCTCCACGCAGGCGATGGGCAGGGCCGCCTCGTGCTGCTCCATGGCCAGCAGTCCCTCGCGGGTGAGGACCACCTGGCGGTTCGGCCCGCGTACGGTCAGCCGCCAGGCGGGGCCGGTGTCGCTCGTCCGGATGCCGACGGAGGCCGCGGTCTTGTTGATCTGGAAGCCGTTCGGCCCGGAGCCGGGGTCCTGGCCGTGCGGGGCGAGCAGGGCTGTCCGGCGCCACCAGCCGCCCACGCTCTGCCCGGCCGTCACCACGAACAGCGCCAGGGACCCCAGCCCGACCATGCCCAGGGCGCCCCGGCGGGAGATGGTCGGCGCCGCCGGGCGGGGCGAGACCAGCCCGGCCGCCTCCTCGGTACCGGCCTCCGGCGGTGCGCTTCCGCGCCTCACGGAGCGGACCGCCCGGGGCAGGCGCGAGGCCACGTGCACCACGAAGGCGCCGATGAACACCCACGCCCCGTAGAAGTGCAGGACGTAGAAGGAGCCCGGGAAGATGTAGTGCAGCTGCACGTTGAGGATGCCGGTGACGAACTCGAAGCCGGCGCCGCCCACCAGCAGGAGCAGGGACAGGCGCTCGATGCCGTGGCTCACCGACCGCACGGGCGGCCACTCGAACAGTTTGGGGATGACCGACCACAGCTTGGCCAGCAGCACGGGCACGAGGACGACGCCCAGGACCACGTGGACGCCCTGGTTGACCCGGTAGAGCCAGTAGGGCGAGGTCGGCCACGAGAAGAGGTAGAAGCCGAGCCACCCCTTGTCCGGCGTCTGGTCGTTGACCGCCGCCAGGTCCGGGTTGTACGCCGCGTACGACAGCAGGCCCGTCACGAACAGCAGCGTGACCCCGACCAGCAGGACGAGCCCGAACACGGCCGTCAGCCACGGCCCCCGCAGCGGGCTGCGCCAGAACTCCGGACGCGCCGGCCCCGGCGGCGGCCACCACGGCGGCCGGGGTCCGGGCTCGGGCTGGACCCGCTTGTCGTCATTCACCGCCACCGGGGCACCTCCGCACACTCGCCGACCGTCGGGGAGAACATCCCGCACCAGCGTCGGACAGGGCCCCGTGACACGCCCGCCGACGGGCGACGGCCGGTGTCCGATGCCACCCTGAGGTCGTACCGGACCTCCGAAAGGCATGGGCATGATCACCACTGACTTTGCGCCCGGCTCCCCCTGTTGGCTCGACCTCGGCGCCCCCGACGTCCGGACGGCCGCGGCCTTCTACGGCGCCGTCCTCGGGTGGGACTACGAGTCCATGGGCGAGGGGGAGGAGGGGGAAGGCGGGATGTTCCGGAAGGACGGCAAGGTCGTCGCCGGGCTCGGCGAGCTCACCGAGGAGGGCGCACGCCCGGCCTGGATGGTCTACTACCGCGTCACCGACGCGGACGCCACCACCCAGGCGGTGGAGCGCGCCGGCGGCACGGTCCGGGTGGCTCCGAGGGGTCTCGACGACTGGGGCCGGATGGCGCAGTACAGCGACCCGCTGGGGGGACAGTTCGCCGTCTGGGAGCCGGGAACGAACAAGGGCGCCGAGCTGGTGGACGAGCCGGGCTCACTGTGCTGGACCGAGCTGTACACGAGCGACGCCGCGGCCGCCAAGGAGTTCTACGGCGGCGTCTTCGGCTGGCAGTTCAGCGACACGGATCTGCCCGGCGGCGGGGGCACGTACACCCTCGTCACTCCCGCCGGACTTCCCGAGGAGCGGATGCACGGCGGCCTCATGCAGCTGCCCGCGGAGAATCTGACCCTTACCCGCGGACGGCCGTACTGGCACCCCGTCTTCGCCGTCGCCGACTGCGACGCCGCGGTCGCCGAGGTCACCGAGAACGGCGGCAGCGTGCAGATGGGGCCGCAGGACGCGGAGGGCGTCGGCCGCCTCGCCGTCTGCCTCGACCCGTCGAACGCCGACTTCGTGGTCCTCGCCCCGGTCCGCTCCTGAGCCCGGGAGCGAGCTCAGGAGCCGGGGCAGGTGCCCGGAGGGGGGATCGCCGGGATCCCCCCTCCGGGCACCTGCGTCAGGACGGGAGCCAGGCCCGCCAGGTGGCCTCGTTCTCCTTCACCCAGCGGCCCGCCGCTTCCTGTGGCGACAGCTTCTGGTCCGCGATCATCAGGGCGACGTCGTTCTGCATCTCCGTCGTCCACCGGAACTTCTTCAGGAACGCTGCGGCGTCGCCGCCGCCGTCCGCGAAGCGGGCGTTGAGGAACTTCTGCAGCGGCGTGTGCGGGTACGCGCAGGCCACCTTCTCCGGGTCGGCGTCGCAGCCCTCCTGGTAGGCGGGCAGCTCCACCTCCGTCATCGGGACCTTCTCGAACAGCCACTGGGGCTTGTACCAGTAGCTCAGGAACGGCTTCTTCTCCTTGGCGAACTGCCTGATCTGCGTGATCTGCGCCGCCTCCGAGCCCGCGAACACGACCTGGTAGTCGAGGCCCAGGTTGTTCACGAGTGCCTTGTCGTTCGTCACGTACGACGGGGAGCCGTCCAGCAGCTGGCCCTTGCCGCCGCTCTCCGCGGTACGGAACTGGTCGGCGTACTTGTTCAGGTTCTTCCAGTCGGTGACGTCCGGGTGCTCCTCGGCGAAGTACGTGGGCACGAACCAGCCGATGTGCCCGGTCACCCCGAGGTCGCCGCCCCGCGCGATCGTGCCCTTGTCGTCGACGTACCGCTTCTCCTGCTCCGGGTGGCCCCAGTCCTCCAGGATGGCGTCCACCCGGCCCTGGCTGAGCGCGTCCCAGGCGGGTACCTCGTCGATCTGGACGGTGTCCACCCGGTAGCCGAGCTCGTGCTCCAGCAGGTACTGGGCGACGGCGACGTTGGCCTGCGCGCCCACCCACGACTGCACGGACAGCGTCACCGTGCGGGAGCCCTTCGCGTCGGCGTACGGGGAGGCCTGGCGGGTCATGTCGGCCGCGCCGCAGCCGGTGAGGGCCGTGACGGTGACGGCGGCCGCGGCCGCCAGGGCGGCGATGCGTGTGCGAGCCATGTCAGGCCCCCTTTCCGGCGAGGTCGCGGCGTTCCGTGGGCTGGGTGACGCGGTCGAGCATCAGGCCGAGGCAGACGATGGCCGCGCCGGCGACCAGACCGGTCGCCAGGTCGCCCTGGGCGAGACCGAAGACCGCGTCGTACCCGAGCGCCCCGCCGCCCACGAGGCCGCCGATGACGACGACGGCGAGGACCAGCACCACGCCCTGGTTGACGGCCAGCAGCAGCGCGGGCCGTGCCAGCGGGAGCTGGACCTGGAACAGCTGCTGCCGCCCGGTCGCGCCCAGCGAGCGCGAGGCCTCCAGAGCGGCCGGTTCCACCGCGCGCACGCCCTGGGCCGTGATCCGTACGACGGCGGGCAGCGCGTAGACCACGGCGGCCGCGACCGCCGGGGCGCGGCCCACACCGAACAGCGCGACCACGGGGATCAGGTACACGAACTGCGGCATCGTCTGGAAGACGTCGAGGACGGGACGCAGCGCGCGTCCCAGGCGGGTGCTGCGGGCCGCGGCGACCCCGAGGGCGAAGCCGAGCAGCAGCGTCACGGCGACGGCCGCCAGGACCTGGGACAGCGTGTCGAGCGCCGGGTCCCAGACACCGAGCACGCCGATCGCGGCCATCGCCAGGACGGCGGTCGCGGCGGTGCGCCAGGTGCCGATGAGCAGGGCGAGGGCGCCGACGGTCAGCAGGACCGCCCACCAGGGCAGCCACTGCAGTCCGTCGCGCAGGGGGTTCAGGACCCAGGTGGTGAAGTGCCCCGCCCAGTCGGCGGTGCCGCCGACGAGGGGGACGCCGGAGTAGAGGTGGGCGGTCATCCAGTCGACCACCCCGTTGACGGGCTCGGCGATGTGCAGCGTCCACGCGTCGGGCCACGCGAGCCGGTCGGACAGGCGGCCCGCGACGGCGACGGCGACGGTCACCACGGCGGCGACGGCCCAGCCGAGCCCGGCCCGGCGGGCCGGAGCCGCGCCGATCCGCTCCCCCGCCGCGGCGGTGACGCGGTCCAGGACGATGGCGAGCAGCACGATCGGCACGCCGGCGGCGAGCGCGGCGCCGACGTCGACGGAGGCCAGCGCCTGGTAGACGCGGTCGCCGAGACCGCCCGCGCCGATGACGGACGCGATCACGGCCATGCCGAGCGCCATCATGATCGACTGGTTGACGCCGAGCAGCAGCTCCTTGCGGGCCAGCGGCAGCCGGGCCGTCAGCAGCCGCTGCCGACCGGTGGCGCCGAGGGAGGTGGCGGCCTCCACGACGCCGGCGTCCGCGCCGCGCAGCCCGAGCGCGGTCAGGCGGGCCATGGGCGGGGCCGCGTAGACCACGGTCGCGAGGACGGCGGCGGGCACGCCGATGCCGAAGACCAGGACGACGGGCAGGAGGTACGCGAAGGCGGGCAGCACCTGCATCGTGTCCAGCACCGGACGCAGGATCCGGTGCATACGGTCCGACAGGCCGGCAGCCAGTCCGAGGAGTCCTCCGAGCAGCACGGACGCGGCGACGGCGACCACCATCAGGGCGAGCGTCTGCATGGTGGGCACCCACATGCCGAGCAGTCCGCACACGGCGAAGGCGGCGACGGAGGTCAGCGCGAGCCGGACTCCCGCGACGCGCCAGGCCAGCAGCCCGGCGGCGGCGGTGACGCCGGCCCAGCCGAGGGCGAGCAGCACCAGGTACACCGCGCGGACGGAGACGACCACGCCATTGCTGACGTGTCCGAGGAAGTAGAGGAAGAGGGGGTGTCCGTCGCGGTTGTCGATGATCCAGTCGCTGGTGCGCTTGAGCGGTCCCGACAGGTCGACGGACAGCGACGCCGGCCAGTTTCCGGCGCCCAGCAGTACGGAACCGAGGACGAGCGCGAGGACCGCGCCGGCGCCGATCAGCCGGCCGCGGTGGCGCGCGAGCGCGCGCAGCGCACCGGGCCCGGCGTCGCCGGCGGTCGCGGAGCCGGAAGGAGCAGGGGTGACAGTGGCGGTCATCGGCCCCACCGCCCGGCGTCGGCCGGCACGGGGCCGGCGCCGGTCGTGCCGCACGGCGGCGGCCAGGTCGTATGGGAATACATCAGGCCACCGCCTTCCCGGTCGCGGCCGGTACCCCGGCGACGACACCGAGGAGTCCCGCGTGGTCGACCACACCGAGGCACCTGCCGTCCTCGACGACCCGCGCGTTCTCGCCCGTACGGACGACCGCCTCGATGGCCTCGTGGACGGTGGCACCCGGGGCGAGCGCGGGGCCGGCCTCGGAGTCGGCGGCGAGCACGGGGCGCATCGCCGAGCGGACGGTCAGCACCTGCTCGCGCGGCACGTCCCGGACGAAGTCCCTGACGTAGTCGTCCGCGGGGGCGCCCACGATCTCCTCCGGCGAGCCGAGCTGCACGATCCGGCCGTCGCGCATCAGCGCGATGCGGTCGCCGAGCTTCAGCGCCTCGTTCAGGTCGTGCGTGATGAAGACCATCGTGCGTCCCTCCTCCCGGTGCAGGCGTACGACCTCTTCCTGCATGTCGCGGCGGATGAGCGGGTCCAGCGCGCTGAACGGTTCGTCGAACAGCAGGACTTCGGGGTCCACGGCGAGGGCGCGGGCCAGGCCGACGCGCTGCTGCTGGCCGCCGGACAACTGGCTCGGCCTGCGGTGCTCCATGCCGTCCAGGCCGACCTTGGTGACGAACTCGGCCGCGCGCTCACGCCGTTCGGCGCGTCCCACGCCCTGGATCTCCAGCCCGTAGGCGATGTTGTCGAGCACCGTTCGGTGCGGCAGCAGCCCGAAGTGCTGGAAGACCATCGCCGCCCGGTGCCGGCGCAGCTCGCGCAGCCGCGCGGTGTCCATGGACAGCACGTCCTCGCCGTCGATGGAGAGGGTGCCCGAGGTCGGCTCGATCAGCCGGGTGAGGCAGCGGACGAGCGTCGACTTGCCCGAGCCCGACAGGCCCATGACGACGAAGACCTCGCCCTTGCGGACATCGAAGGAGACGTCGCGGACGGCGGCGGTGCAGCCGGTGCGCTCGCGCAGCTCGGCGGCGCCGAGGGCCCCGAGCTCCTTGTCGGCGGGCACGCGGTCGGCCTTCGGGCCGAAGACCTTCCACAGGTTGCGTACGGAGAAGACGGGTTCCGCGGATGTCTGGGGCGGGGTCTTCGTGGTGGTGTGCGGCGCAGTGTTCGGCGTTTTCATCGGGTGGTTCCTCCCAGCAGGTCGGCGCATTTCTCGCCGACCATGAGCACGCCGATCATGGGGTTGACGGCGGTCATGGTGGGGAAAACGGACGCGTCGGCGATCCGGATGCCGTCGAGGCCCCGGATCCTCAGATCGGGCGCGACGACGGCGAGTTCGTCGTCCACGGCCCCCATCCGGCAGGTGCCGGCCGGGTGGTAGACGGTGTGCGCGACGTGGCGTGCGTACGCGCTGAGTTCCTCGTCGGAGGTCACCTCGGGGCCCGGGCACACCTCGCGCTTGAGCCATCCGGCCAGCGGTTCGCTCGCCGCGATCCGGCGGGCGATGCGGATCCCGTCGACGAGGGTCCTGCCGTCGTAGTCGTCCTCGTCGGTGAAGTACCGGAAGTCGAGCGCGGGCTTGTCCTCGGGGTCGGCGCTCGTCAGGTAGAGCCGTCCGCGGCTGCGCGGCTTGGGGATGTTCGGGGTCATCGACACGCCGTGCGCGGGCCGTTCGTAGCCCAGGCGCTCCGGATTGTCGGTGAAGGGGACCTGGTAGAAGTGGAACATCAGGTCCGGGCCCTCGGCCTGCGGATCCCGGCGGACGAACAGTCCGGCGTCGGAGTCCATCGCGGAGTTCTCCGGGATCGGACCGTGCGTCTCCCACACGATGACCGACTCGGGGTGGTCGAGCAGGTTCTCCCCGACGCCCGGCAGGTCGTGCACGACGGGGATGCCGAGCTTCTCCAGGTCGGCGCGCGGCCCGATGCCGGAGTGCAGCAGCAGGCGCGGGGTGTCCACGGCCCCGGCGCACACCAGGACCTCGCGCCGGGCGCGTACGACGTGCTCCGCGCCCTCCTTGGTACGGATGTGCACGCCGGTGGCGCGGGTGCCCTCCAGCTCCAGCCGGAACGCCCAGGTCTCCAGGGCGATGTGCAGGTTCGGCCGGTCCAGGAACGGGTGCAGGTAGGCGACCGAGGCGGAGGAGCGCTTGTTGTCCTCCGGGTGGTAGGCGAGGTCGAAGAACCCGGCGCCCTCGTGGAAGGGGCGCTTGTTGAAGCCCTCGACGCGCGGTACACCGAGCGCGGTCTGGGCCGCGTCGACGAAGTCGCGCGCGATCGCGTTCCTGTCCGCCTCGGCGACGGGGACGATGTTGTTGCGCAGCCGGGCGAAGTAGGGGTCCATGGCTGCCGCGTCCCACCCTTCGGCGCCGGCTTCCGCCCACTCGTCCCAGTCGGAGGGAAGGGGCTTGAACGCGATGAGGGTGTTGTGCGAGGAACAGCCGCCCAGCACCCGCGCACGGCTGTGGCGGATGTGCGAGTTGCCCCGGGGCTGCTCGGTGGTGGGGTAGTCGTAGTCCAGTTCGCCGCCGAGCAGGCCCATCCAGCGGCGCAGGGTGAGGACGTCGTCGCGGCCGACGTCGCTGGGGCCGCCCTCGATGACGGCGACGCTGACGTCCGGGTCCTCGGTCAGCCGGGAGGCGATCACCGAACCCGCGGTGCCGCCGCCGACGACCACGTAGTCGTACACGTGGTCGTCGTACACGTCGTGGTCGTTCATGCCCGGTCCTTCGCCGTCGTGCCCGCGAACCAGCGCACGGGGCGCGGGGCGAGGTTCTGGTAGATGTGCTTGGCCTCGCGGTACTCGGCGAAGCCGCCGGGGCCCAGTTCGCGGCCGATGCCGGACTTCCCGAAGCCGCCCCATTCCGCCTGGGGCAGGTAGGGGTGGAAGTCGTTGATCCAGACGGTGCCGTGGCGCAGCCGGGCGGCGACCCGTCGGGCACGGTCCCCGTCGGAGGTCCACACCGCTCCGGCGAGGCCGTACTCGGTGTCGTTGGCGAGGGCTACGGCTTCCTCCTCCGTACGGAAGGTCTCCACGGTGAGGACGGGACCGAAGACCTCTTCGCGCACGACCCGCATGCCGCGGTGGCACCGGTCGAGGACCGTGGGCCGGAAGAAGTAGCCGGGACCGGCCGGCTGCTCGCCGCCCGCACGCAGGACCGCGCCCTCGGCGAGTGCGGAGGCCACGTACTCCTCGGTCCTCGCCAACTGGGCCGCGGAAACGAGCGGACCGCACTCGACGCCCGCATCGGTGCCGCGTCCGAGACGGATCAGTTCGGCCCGGCGGGCGAGCTCCGCGACGAAACGCTCGCGCAGCGGCTCCTCGACGATGAGGCGGGAGCCGGCCGAGCAGACCTGGCCGCTGTGGATGAAGGCGGCGTTGAGCGCCTGGTCGACGGCGGTGTCGAACCCCTCGGCCGTCGAACATGCGTCGGCGAACACGACGTTGGGGTTCTTGCCGCCCAGTTCGAGGGCGACCTTCTTCACGCTGTCGGCGGCCGCCCTGGCGACCTTCGTACCGCTGACGAGACCGCCCGTGAACGAGACGAGGTCGACATCGGGGTGCTCGGCGAGCCGGGCGCCGACGGTGCCGCCGGGGCCGGTGACGACGTTGGCCGCGCCGAGCGGAAGTCCGGCCTCCAGGAGCAGTTCGACGAGCACGACCGTGGTCAGCGGGGTGATCTCACTGGGCTTGATCACGAACGTGTTGCCGGCGGCGAGTGCGGGCGCGATCTTCCAGCTGGCCTGGAGCAGCGGGTAGTTCCACGGCGTGATCAGGGCGCAGACGCCGACCGGCTCGTGGACGACGACACTTCGGATCTCGTCCGAACCGGCGTCGACGACCCGTCCGCCGTCCTCGTTCTCCACGAGGTCGGCGAAGTAGAGGAACGCGTCGCGGACGCAGTCGACGTCGACGCGGCCCTCCTCCAGCGTCTTGCCCGCGTCCTGGCTCTCCAGGGCGCCGATCCGCTCGCGGTCGCGCTGCAGCAGGGTGGCGACCCGCCGCAGCAGGGCGGCCCGCTCGGCGACCGGCGTACGCGGCCAGGCACCGTCGTCGAACGCGGCTCGTGCCGCCGCCACGGCGTCGTCGGTGTCCTGGACACCACCCTCCGCAACGACCGCGAACGGGGTCGCGTCGACGGGGTCGATGATCTCGCGGGTGGCGCCGGAAAGGGCTGCGCGCCACTCTCCGCCCACATGGATGCTCTGTTGTGCTCCGGTCACGTTGCGTATGGCCTTTCGCTTCTTTCGAATCCCCCTGCCGGTTACACCAGCAGTCCGGCCGCTTGCCCGGACACCCGAGATCCATGCGCAAAACGTTGCGGAGAGTGTTCTGCTTCACTCGCAAATACGGCACAAAAAAGGACATATACCTCAGGCCTCTCGAGTGGGAAGCCGGGGTGCGCACGCCGTGCAGCCGACAGGCCCGTTTCCGGCGCCGGGGCGCCGTTCTGGCAAGCTGCGCTCCATGACCGCGCAGCAACCACTCGACTTCGCGCAGATCACCCGCCCCCGGGAACTGACTGCCGAACTGCGGGACCAGCTCGTCGACTGCTGGGTACGGGTGATCAACGCCGGGGGAGCCGTCATTCCCCCGGGGCTCCCCATGCCGCCGGTGAGCACCGGCCAGGCCGACCCGGCGCTGGACCTGCTCGTCCGCCGGCTCGATCCGCGCCGCGCCCGGATGCTGATCGCCACGGCCGGCGGGAGGCTCGCCGGCTGGCTGGTCCTGCGCCGTGACCCGCATCCCCTCGTCGCGCACTGCGGCGCCGTCAACCACGTCATGACCCACCCCGACTTCCGCGGCCGCGGCATCGGTACGGCGCTGATGCACCGGGTCCGCGATCTCGCCCGGCAGGAGATGGGGCTGGAGCAGTTGCACATCGCCGTCCGGGCCGGGCTGGGGCTCGAGGATTTCTACGGCCGTCTGGGCTGGCGCGAGATCGGGCGCTGGCCCGGCGGTCTGCGGGTCGCACCCGGCGACGACCGCGACGAGATCCTCATGTACCTCGCCCTCTGAGCCCTCTGAGCCGCCTGAGCCGACTCAGCGCTCCGGCGCGCCCGTCGCGTTTCGGCCATCTCCCTCCATCGCGCGTCCGAACCCGATCAGAAGGGCAGGAACAGGGCCGCGAGACAAATCGACGTACGGTCGGAGCGCGGGAGGAGCAGCTGCGATGGACACGGCCCCCCTGTACCTGGAACCGCGGTTGGCACCACGGCTCGGCGCGCTGCTCGGTTCGGCCCCCTTCCTGCACATGCTCGTGGACGCCCTCGGCTCACCCCTCAACCTCCTCCTGCCCGACCAGATGGCGGAGAACGCCGAGGGCTTCCGAACCGTCTACCGCCGCCACCGCCTCGGCGGGCAGGTCTTCTTCGCCCACAAGGCCAACCGTTCCCGGTCCCTCGTCCGGCGGCTCACCACCGCGGACGCCGCCGTGGACGTGGCCTCCCTCGGCGAGCTCCGGCACGCCCTCGGCGACGGCTTCACCGCGGGCCGCATCATGGCGACCGGCCCCAAGGATCCGGCCTTCCTCTGGCTCGCCGCGCGGTCGGGGGTCACCGTGAACGCCGACGGCCCCGGCGAGCTGGAGGCCTTGGCGGCCTTCGTCCGGCGCCACGACCTGCCGCGCCCGCGGGTCCTGCTGCGCCTCTCCGAGTTCGAGACCTCGGGGCCCAGGATGCTGTCGCGCAGGAGCCGGTTCGGTACGTCCGTGAAGGCTCTGGGCCCGCTGCTGGACCTCCTCGAACGCCACCGGGACTCCCTCGACCCCGTCGGCGTCGCCTACCACCTCGACACCACGAGCCCGGACGAGAAGGCCATCGCCCTCGAAGGCTGCCTGCGCGCCATGGACGACCTGCGATTACGGGGTTTCCAGCCGCGCGCCGTCGACATCGGCGGCGGCTTCGGCGTCAGCTACCTCGCCCGCGCCGCCCAGTGGGACCGCTACACGAGCGAGCTCACGGCCGCCGTGATGGGCCGCCGCCCGCCCCTGACCTGGGGCGGCCACGGCTACGGTCTGCACTCCGAGGGCGGTACGCTCCGCGGCGCGCTGAGCCTGTACCCCGCCCACCGCCCGGTCGCCGGCGCCGGCTACCTCGACGCGCTCCTGTCCCAGCCCGCTCCCACCCTGGGCCGGCCCCTGGGCACCCTGCTGCTGGAGAGCCTGTACGACCTGTACACGGAGCCGGGCCGGGCCCTCGCCGACCAGTGCGGGCTGTCGCTGGCCCGGGTCGTGGAGGTACGGCACCGGGACGCCGGCCCTGCGTTCGTTCGCCTCGCCATGAACGCGAACGACGTCGGCCTGGAGGACCACGGCATCCTGGTGGACCCCGTGCTCGTGCCCCGCGACGGCGAACCCGCGGGCCCGCAGGAGCCGGTCGGCGTCCACCTCATGGGCAACCTCTGCCTGGAAGCCGACCTGATCACCCGCAGAACGGTGTTCCTGCCGCGGCAGCCGCGGCCGGGAGACCTGCTCGGCTTCGCCAACACCGCCGGGTACTGCATGGACTTCGGTGCCACCCGCGCACAACAGCAGCCGGTGGCCCGCAAGGTGGCCGTCCGGCAGGAGGGACCGGAAGGAGCCGCCTGGCGCTGGTGTCTGGACGAGGAGTACTGGCCGATCGAGGAGTACGGGCCGATCACCGATTCGGGGGGACGGGCATGAGGTACGACAGCATCACCGGGGCCATCGGCAACACCCCGCTGGTCCGCATCGATCCGGCCGTACACGGCCTGCGCCACATCGACCTCTACGCGAAGCTCGAGATGCTCAACCCCTTCGGCTCCGTCAAGGACCGGGCCGCCTGGAACATGGCCCGGTCCGGCCTGGCCGGCGCCCGGGAGCGCGGCGCGACGGTCGTCGAGCTGTCCAGCGGCAACACGGCCAAGGCGCTGGCCGTCATCGCGGGCATGCACGGGCTGCCGTTCAAGAGCGTCACCAACCGGATGCGCATCCCCGAGGTCAAGGACCTGCTCCTGCTGCTGGGCGCCGAGATCGAGGAGCTGCCGGGCCGCAGCGAGTGCCTGGACCCGACGGACACCGAGGACCCGCTGACCCTGTTCCACCAGAGGCTGAACCAGTCCGGCAGTGCCCACCTGCACACCGACCAGTACTTCAACGCGCTGAACACCGACGCGCACGAGACGGGTACGGGGCCGGAGATCGTGGCGGATCTGGACGGCCGGGCCCCGGACTGGTTCCTCGCCTGCGTCGGCACGGCGGGTTCCTCCACGGGCGTGGCCCGGGCCTTGCGCGCCCACGACCCGGCCGTACGGGTGATCGGGCTGGTGGGCGAGAAGTCGGACTTCATCCCCGGCATCCGCAACATCGACGAGGTCCACGAGGTCGGCCTCTTCGACCCGGCCACGTACGACACGATCGAATCGGTCAGCGCCGACGACGCCATCGACGGCATGCTCACCCTGGTCCGGCGCTGCGGGATCCTCGCCGGACCCACCGGCGGCGCGGCGTACCAGGGAACGGTCCGCCATCTGAGGTCGATCGACGCGGAGTTGACGGAGACGGACCGCAGGAGCGCCGTCTTCATCGTCTGCGACCGGGTGGAGAGCTATCTCGGCTACGTCAAGCAGCGCCGCCCCGAGCTGCTGGGCCGCCCGCCCGCGCGGAACTCCGTGACCGCGCTGACCGACACCGAGGTGCAGGCGGCGCAGGTCATCGAGGTGGCCGAGGCGCAGAAGTGGCTCGCAGCCGAGCGGCCGCTGGTGATCGACCTGCGCAGCTCGTTCGCCTACGCCGCGCTGCACATCGACGGATCGGTGAACATCGTCGACGAGCTCTTCGACGAACTCGTCCGGGGCGGGCTGCCGTTCAGCAAGCGGCAGCCGATCCTCCTGGCGTGCCCGGTCGGCGAACAGTCGGCGCGCTACGCCGCCCTCCTGACCCGGATGGGCCATCCCGACGTACGCAGCCTCGCGGGAGGGATCATCGCGTGGCGGGACGCGGGCGCGCCGCTGGTGCGTGACTGACATGGCCGGTGCCGACACCGATCCTCTCGAGGAGCTGCGCTCCTGGCAGCGCCCGCTGCGCGCCCAGTTCCCGATCATCATGGCGAACCCGGGGCTGGCCTACCTGGACAGTGCGGCGACCGCGCAGAAGCCGCAGGCCGTGCTGGACGCCGTGCAGCACTACCTCACCACCTCCAACGCCAACGCGGGCCGCGGCTCGTACCCCTGGGCCAATGCGACGACGGCCGCGGTGGAGCGGGCCCGCGCCCGGGTCAAGGAGTTCCTGGGCGATCCCGAGCCGGACCGGTCTTCGGTGCACTTCACCAGCGGGGCCTCGGAGGGGCTGCGGACCGTCGCCCTGGACTGGCTGGCGGGCCGGCTCGCCGACGGGGACGAGATCGTCGTCCCGTTCGCCGACCACGAGGCGAACCTGTCGCCGTGGCTGGAGGTACGGGAGCTGCTGGCCCGGCAGGGCGTACGGATCGTGGTCCGGGAGCTGCCGTACCAGGACGGCTCCGGCGACTACGATCCGGCGGCACTCACCGCCTCGACGGGCCCCCGCACCCGTTTCGTCGCGGCCACCCATGTGCACCACGTCTACGGCGCCGACATGAACGTGCACCGGATCCGCCGGGCGGTCGGGCCGGACGTCCCGATCTGCCTCGACGCCGCGCAGAGCATCGGTCACCTGCCCTTCTCCGTCGCCGGACTCGACGTGGACTTCGTGGTGTTCTCCGGGCACAAGGCGCTGGCGCTGCCGGGTACCGGCGCGGTCTGGGCCCGTGGCCGACGCGGGCCGGAGTTGCGTCCGGGCGGCTGGCCCGGCACCCCGAACACCGTCGGCATCGCGAGCCTGACGGCCGCGCTCGACTGGCTCGACGCGGCCGGCACGGACCGGATCGAGGCGTGGACGGTGGCGCTGGCGGCGCGGCTGACGGACGGCCTGAGTCGGCTGGACGCGTACGAGGTGCTCGGCTGCCGCTCCAGCCTGGCGGCCGGCTCCGAGGTCCAACGGCGGCGGAGCATCGTGGCGTTCCGGCACCGCGGGATCGAATCCCGCGATCTCGGGTTCATCCTCTACAGCCACGGGTTCATGGTCCGTTCCGACGGACACTGTCAGGCGGGCACCGAGGTGAAGGACGGATCGGTGCGGGTGAGCCTGCACGTGTACAACACGGCCGAGGAGATCGAGGCATTGCTCACCACCCTCGCCAGTCTGCAATGATTTTCATGTGGAGTTCAAGGCCGTGAGAACGGCAGAGGCACGAGCGGACAGAAACATGGACGTGCACACCATCGCGGCCGGCCGGTGGGTGGAACGCTGGGAGCGGCAGCAGCAGCGCTACGCGGTCGACCGCGAGGAGCGGTTCACCGTCATCTCCGACGTGGTCGAACGCGTGACGGCCGGCTGCGCGGCTCCCCTCCTCGTCGACCTGGGATGCGGGCCGGGGTCGCTGGCCGCCCGTCTGGCGGAGCGCATGCCCGCCGCCGAGGTCGTGGGCGTCGACGCCGATCCGCTGCTGCTGGAACTCGGGCGGGCGCACCACGGGGCGGCCCTGCGCTTCGCCGAGGCCTCGATCGGTGAGCCGGGGTGGCTCGACGGGCTCGCGCTGGACCGCCCGGTGGACGCCGCCGTCTCGACGACGGCCCTGCACTACCTCGGGGAGGACACCTTGCGGCGGACGTACGTGGAGCTGGCGGAGTGCATCCGGCCCGGCGGGGTCCTCGTCAACGGCGACCATCTGGAACCGGACTCCCCCAAGGTCCACGAGCTCGCCGTCGACATCGGCCGGCGGCGCGCCGAGCGCCAGCAGGCCCTGGCGCACGAGGACTGGGAGTCGTGGTGGTCGGGAGTGCGGGCCGACCCCGAGCTGACGCCCCTCCTCGCCACCCGGGACCGCCGCACCCACCCGCGGTGCGAGGGCAACGACCTGACGCTCACCGACCACCTCGCACTGCTGCGCGAGGCGGGCTTCGAGCACGTCGGCACCGTCTGGCAGTTCGGCAACAGCCACGTGGTGGTCGCGGTCCGCTGACCCCTTCGGGGCAACCGGTGCGGGGGTGCCGCGCGGCGCCGGGGCGTGGCCTGCGGGAGAGGGATATCAGTGGTCGCAGACGGCGGTCGGCGGTGATCGCCACTGTTCGGAAGGGCGGGAGCCCGGTGGCCGTCAAACCCATTCCCGAGGGACGCCCGCGGGTCACGCCGTACCTCTGTACCGACCGAGCCGCAGCCGCGATCGACTTCTACGTGTCCGTGCTCGGCGCGACCGAGCGCATGAGGATGCCGGCGCCCGACGGCAGGATCGGCCACGCCGAGCTGGAGCTGGGCAACTCGGTCATCATGCTCGCCGACGAGTACCCGGAGATCGGATTCCGCTCGCCGAAGTCGGTGGGCGGCACGCCCGTCACCCTGCACGTGTACGTCGAGGACGTCGACGCCGTCTTCGCCGAGGCCCTCTCCCGCGGCGCCACGGAGGTGTCGCCGGTCAAGGACGAGTTCTACGGCGACCGCACCGGGCAGTTCGAAGACCCCTTCGGCCACCGCTGGAACATCGCCACGCACGTGGCGGACATCTCCGCGGAGGAGATGGAGAAGCGGGCCAAGGAGGCCCTGGAGACCATGCAGGACGGCGGCTGAGCCACCGGACATGCGGACGCCGGAGGGGCTGTGGGCCTCTCCGGCGTCCGCGTGTGGGGCTGCGGGGGCTGTCGGCCCTCAGTGGGCGAGCTTCGCCTTCAGGTTCTGCAGGACCTCCTGCTTGATGTCCTGCGTGGTGACGGTGCCGCCGGTGCCGGTGCCGTTGCCGCCCACTGCGGTGGCGTCGCCGGTGTTGACGGCGTCTGCGCTGGCGTTGCCGCCGCGGGCGACGCCGGTGGTGACCGTGCACCCGCCCTCGCAGTTGCCGACGCCGGCATAGGCGCCGCCGCCCCGGGCGGTACCGCCGACGGTCGTGTTCTCGGCATTGGCGTTGCCGCCGACGCCGATGCCGTCCGCGCTGTCCTGGGGCAGCGTGACGGCCTGCTGCGGGGCGGCGGTCGGCGCGGCCATCGCGGTCGCCGGCAACGCGACACCGCCGCCGATCAGCGCCACGGAAGCTCCGGCCAGAACGATACGACGGGTCCAGAAACGCTCAGACATGGGAATTCTCCATTCGGTATCAAAAAAGGTTCGCATTCCGCCCCGCGGAAAATTCCGGTGATGTGTTCCGGCTTCGTTTTCTCCGGGGCGTTCCCCGGTGAGGGCGCACTTCAAATAAACCCTGCGGGAGAGCGTGCGTCACGCCACTCGAACACGTGACTTGACGCCGAGAACCGATCTTGATAGCGAGCAGCGCCGGGAACACGCCGCGCTTCGCCAGATCCTGCTCGCGGCATGATCCACACGCTAACGTCAACCACGCATAAGCCCAGGGATCCCCGGCGTCTGCACAGCACCGGGCGTATCCGACCGGCAGCCTCAGCGCCCGCCTGCTTGGCCACAGGCGAAGACCTCGCACAAGAATCCCGGAGAATTCCGATGAACGAGCGTTCCTGGACCCGTCGTATCGTGCTGGCCGCGGCCTCCGTGGCACTGACCGGCGTCGTGGCCCTGCCGGCGACCGCGATGGCCGCACCGGCATCCCCCCAGTACGGCTACGCCGGCATCACCACTGCCGCAACGGACAGCGCACCGTCCGTGTGCAGGGGGATCTGCCACGACAGCACCAACACCGCCGCAGGCAACGGCACCTCCGGCGTGTGTGAGGGCATCTGCCACGACAGCACCAACACGGCCGTGGGCGACGGTTCCTCCGGCGTGTGCCGGGGGCTGTGCGACGGCAGCGCCAACACCACCGTGGGGGCCGGCGCGTTCAACGAGTGCGTGGGCCTCTGCGGCACCAGCACCAACACCGCCGTGGGTGACGGCGCGTTCAACGTGTGCAGCGGTCTGTGCCAGGACAGCGTCAACACCGCCGTGAGCGGTGAGGTCCTGAGCGGCACGTACAACGCCATGAACTCGGTCGGGCAGGGCACGCGGGCCATGGGTGACGGCGACAAGGGCACGGGGGGTGACGCCAGCGCCGTCAGCGGCAACGCCAGTGCCGCGAACACCACGGTCGGCGGCACCGCCACCGGCGGCAACGCCAACTCCGGGGTCGGCACCTGCATCGGCAGGTGCACCATCACCACGGGTGCCGCGACGGGTGGCGCCGCCAGCGCCGACGCCCTCAACAGCGGCAACGCAACGGCCGTGACCGGTGACGCGACGGCCACGGGCGGCAACGGCTGACGAGCCGGAGAAGAACGAAACGGACGCCGGAGAGGCTGTGGGCCTCTCCGGCGTCCGTCGTGATCGGGGCGGTGGTCCGCCCTCACTTGCCGAGCTTCGCCTTCAGGTTCTCCTTGACCTGCAGCTTGATGTTCTGCTTGTTCACCTGCCCACCGGTGCCCTTGCCGTCGCCGCCGACGGCGGTGGCGTCGCCGGTGTTGACGGCATCGGCGCTGGCGTCACCGCCGCGGGCGTTGCCCGTGGTGATCACGCACTTGCCCTTGCAGTTGCCGACGCCGGTGGAGGCCGCGCCGCCCTCGGCCTCGCCGCCGACGGTCGTGTTCTCGGCGTTGGCGTCGCCGCCGGTACCGATTCCGTCGGCGCTGTCGTCCTGGAGCAGGTTGACGGCCTGCTGCGGGGCGGCGGTCGGGGCGGCCATGGCGGTCGCCGGCAGGGCGATGCCACCACCGACCAGCGCAACGGAAGCTCCGGCCAGGAAGATACGACGGGTCCAAAAACGCTCAGACATGAGAATTCTCCATTCGGGATGCGAAAAGGCTGGTAAACCGTCCCCGGGAGATCCCCGGTGAGGGCGTACTCCAAATAAACCCGACGGCAGAACCTGCGTCACGCCACTCGAACACGTGACTTGACGCCCAGAACCGATCTTGCTAGAAGGCGGCCGCCGCCATGCCGGTGCGAACTCTCCCGGCCCCGTACGAAGCGGCTCCTGTCAAGTGACGAATAGCCGGGGCTATGGCCCCCTCCCTCCTCCCGGCACGGTGGAAATCGACCGTCCTGCTCACGAGCAGGAGCGAAACACCATCCGGACCGGAGGCAGCATTCATGTCCCGTCGCACAGGGGTCTTCGTGACCCGCCGACCACGGCTCGTCCTCTTTGCCGCGCTCGTGTTCCTCCTGCTGTCCGCCGTGTTCGGTGCAGAGGCGACCGGCCGGCTGAAGACGCAGGGGTACGACGATCCGCGATCGGAATCCAGCCGCGCCACCCGCGTGGTGGCCGAGCACCTGGGGGCGTCCCCCAATCTGGTCGTCGTCGCGCAGGCCCGCGGCGGTTCCGTCGACGCCCCGGCGGCCCGGAGTGCGGGCGAGGCCCTGACCGGACGCCTCCGTACAGAACCGCACGTGAGCGCCGTGACCTCGTACTGGACCGGCAACGCGGCGGAGCTGCGCAGCCGGGACGGACACGCGGCCATGCTCGTCGCGCACGTGGACGGTGAGGGCGAACAGCTCGGGACGCGGGTCAGGCAGCTGAGCAAGGAGCTGACCACCCCGACGGCCGCCACGACGGCCCTCACGGTGCACGTGGGAGGACCCGCGCTCATCGACACCGAGCTCCAGGACCTCTCCGAGTCCGACCTGAAGCGGGCCGAGGCCGTCGTCCTGCCGGGAACCCTGATCCTGCTGGTCCTGGTGTTCGGAAGTGTGGTCGCCGCGGCTCTGCCCCTGCTGATCGGGGTACTGGCCATCGCCGGGACGCTGCTGGTCCTGAGCGTGCTCGGCGCCGTCACCGACGTGTCCGTGTTCGCGCTGAACCTCACCACCGCGCTCGGCCTGGGGCTGGGCATCGACTACGGGCTGCTGATCGTCTCCCGGTTCCGCGAGGAGCTGGCCGACGGACACGGTCCGCGCAGCGCCGCCCTACGGACCGTGCGCACCGCGGGCCACACGATCCTCTTCAGTGCCGCCACGGTCTCCGCCGCGCTCGCGACGCTGCTGGTGTTCCCGCCGTACTTCCTGCGCTCCTTCGCCTACGCGGGCATCGCCGTGGTGGCGATCGCCGCGGTGAGCGCCGTCACCGTGTTGCCGGCCCTGCTCGCGCTGCTCGGAAAGCGGGTGAACGCCTGGGCCGTGCCCTGGCGCCGCCGGGCCCACGCCGGCTCGGAGTCACGCTTCTGGCGGGGGCTAGCGCGGATCGTCGTACGCCGCCCGCTGATCGCGGCGCTGCCGGTGATCGGTCTCCTCGTGGCGCTCGCCGCACCCTTCGCGCACGCCGGTTTCGCCACCCCTGACGAGCGGGCGCTGCCCCCGAGCTCGTCCAGCCGTCAGACCGGGGACCTGGTGCGCGGTGCGTTCGACACGAACGGCCCGAGTGCGCTCACGGTCGTCATGACGGGTGAGGCGACCCCGCCGGCCCGTGAGGACTACGCCCGCCGGCTGTCCGAGCTCCCGCAGGTCGCCCAGGTCGTGGGGCCCGAAGGCAGCTTCCGGCACGGTGCGAGGGCGGCGGTCTCCGGCGCTGCCGGATCCGCGGCCAGGCCCGCCGGCGACGGTCCGGCCCGGATCTCCGTGGTGCCGCAGGCGGACCCCCAGTCGCGCGCAGCCCAGCAGCTCGTGCACGCCGTCCGCGCGACTCCCGCCCCGGCGGGCACCGACGTCCTCGTCGGCGGACCGAGCGCGGTCCTGGTCGACGCCAAGGCCACCGTGGGAGACCGGCTTCCGCTGGCGCTCTCCCTGATCACCCTCACCACGTTCGTGCTGCTGCTCGGCTTCACCCGCAGCCTGCTGCTGCCGCTGAAGGCCATCGCGCTGAACGCCCTGAGCCTCGCGGCCGTACTCGGCGCGATGGTGTGGGTCTTCCAGACGGGCCATCTGCAGCACCTGCTCCACTTCACGCCCGGACCCCTCAGCACGACCATGCCGGTGCTGCTGTTCTGCATCGTCTTCGGGCTCTCGGTGGACTACGAGGTGTTCGTCCTCGCGCGCATCAAGGAGGCTCACGAGGCCGGGCAGGACAACGTCGGCTCGATCGTCACGGGCATAGCCCACACGGGCGGCATCGTCACGACCGCCGGTTCCCTCCTCGCGTTCACGCTCCTGAGCTTCGGCACCTCCCAGGTCTCGCTCCTGCAGTTCTTCGGAATCGGCGCAGGGCTCGGCGTCCTCCTCGACGCCACGCTCGTGCGGGGCGTCCTCGTGCCGGCGCTCATGCGCCTGGCGGGCGGCCTGAACTGGTGGGCGCCCTGGCCGCTCGGGCGCAAGGTGCCGCATCCGGCGTCCGTTCCCCGGCCGGGCCCGGCCGGCAGGGATGCCCCTCCGTCCGTGCCGCCCCTCCTGCCCCCACCACCTCGCACCGCTGACTCCCACGGTGCAGAGCCCGTCCCCACCGCCTTGGTCGCCGTCCGCCCGGGGCACCACGAAATGGAAGAAGACCCGTCATGACCGACATCGCCATCACCGGACTCGGCTGCCGCTTCCCCGGCGCCCCCGACATCCGCGCCTACTGGAAGCTCCTGCTGAGTGGGGAACGCCAGTTCTCCGCCGTCCCGGCGGACCGCTGGAACCACGGCACCTTCCACGAGCCCGACAACACCTCGGCCCCCCATGCCGCGTACACCGACCAGGTCGCGTTCCTGGATGCCGTGGACCAGTTCGCCGCAGCGCACTACGGAGTGCCCCCCGCACGCGCCCGGGCCATGGACCCGCAGCACCGGCTGATGCTCGACGTCGCCCGCGAGGCCCTCGACGACGCCGGGCTGGGCCGTGGCGACTTCGACCGCGAGAACACCGGCGTCTTCCTCGGCATATCGGTGTCCGACTACAAGGACCTCATGGCGGCCCCCCTCCGGGTCCTCGCCCTGGCCGACGAGTCGCCCGCAGCCGACCACCCCGGCGGCCTCGACGCCGCCAGGGAACAGGCAGCACAGCTCGGCACCGTCCAGAGCTTCACGCTGCCCGGGAGCCTCCTCAACATGGCGGCGGGCACGGTCAGCCGGCAGTTCGACCTCGGCGGCCCCAGCTTCGCCGTCGACGCCGCCTGCTCCGGCTCACTGGTGGCCCTCGACCAGGCGATCGCGCAGCTGAGCCGGGGCGCCTGCCGCATCGCCGTCGTCGGCGGCGTGTACCTCAACCTCACGCCCGACAGCCTGGTCGGCTTCTCCAAGCTCCGCGCACTGTCCGCGACCGGCGTGTGCCGCCCGTTCGACGAGGCGGCCGACGGGTTCGTCCTCGGCGAGGGCTCCGGCGCCGTCGTCATACGGCCGCTCGCGGACGCCCTCGCCGACGGCGACCGCGTCTACGCGGTGATCAAGGGCATCGGCTCGGCCAACGACGGCGCGTCTCCCGGACCGCTGACCCCCACTCCCGAAGGCCAGCTGCGCGCCATGCGCCGGGCCTACGACGACGCCGGGGTCGCCCCCTCGTCCGTGGGATTCATCGAGGCCCACGGCACCGGCACCGCCATCGGTGACCGTGCCGAGGTGGAGGCGCTGCGCCGACTGCGCACCGAGTTCCCCGACGACGACCCCGCGCTGTGCTACCTCGGGGCGGGCAAGGCCCTCATCGGGCACTCGCTGTCCGCGGCGGGCATCGCGGGGCTGATCAAGACGGCCCTGGTCGTCCACCACCGCACGATCGTGCCGCAGCCGGAGATCACCCCCCATCCGGACCTGGGCATCGCCTCCGCGGGCCTGCGCTTCGCCGACACCGCACGGCCCTTTCGGGCCACGGGCACCCCGCGGCGCGCCGCCCTCAGCTCGTTCGGTTTCGGTGGCACGAACGTCCACGTGGTTCTGGAGGAGCAGCCCGCACCTGCCGTCGGCCACCCCGCCGAATCCGCCGAAGTCACCGGACCCCAGCTCGTCCTGCTCTCGGCCGGAAACCCTGAGCTGCTGGACCAGCACATCGGCGACGTTCTCGACGCACTCGACACGGCGGACCGCCCGCCGGTGGCCGCCGTGGCCCACACCCTGGGCGCGCGTGAGCCGCTGACCGCCCGGCTCGCGATCGTCGCCGCCGACACGGACGAACTCGTCCGGCGGCTGCGCGAGGCCCGCCGGCAGCTCGCCGACGGCGCCCGGGGCGACCTCGGCGACGGCGCCTTCGCCGCCGACGCTCCCCTGCCGCCCGCCGAGCGTCGCATCGCCTTCCTCTTCCCCGGGCAGGGCAGTCAGCGGCCGGGCATGATGCAGGACCTCTACGAGAGGTTCGCCGGCTTCCGGACCACGGTCGACGCCCTCGGCGCCGTGGCCCGGCGGAACATCGGCTTCGACCTCACCGAGCTGCTGTACGGCGAGGCCTCGGCCGGCGAGGGCGACGACCGGGAGCTCAGGCAGCGGCTCGCCGCCACCGACGTGTGCCAGCCGCTGCTCGGTACCGTCCAGATCGCCGCCACCCGCCTCCTCGCCGACTGCGGCCTCGCGCCGGACCTCACCCTGGGCCACAGCGTCGGTGAGTTCGCCGCGGCCGCGGCGGCCGGAGCCCTCACCGACGAGGCCGCCGTCCGGCTCCTGGGCCACCGGGGCGCAGCCCTCCGACGGGCCGAGACCGGCTCCCGGGGCGGGATGCTCGCCGTACAGGGCGACGAGGAGACCTGCCGCCGGCTCATGGCCGGCATCGACGACGTCTGGCTCGCCTGCTTCAACCAGCCGCGGCAGCTCGTGGTCAGCGGCTCGCTGCGCGGGCTCGCCGTCCTGCGGCGCACGTGTGCCGAGGCCGGGGTCGTCACGCTGCCCCTCGAGGTGTCGGGGGCCTTCCACTCCCCGCAGTTCGCCGACGCCGACGAGGCCTTGGGCGCGTACCTCGCCGACCGACCCCTCGGCAGCCCCGTCCTGCCGTTCGTGTCCTCCGTGGACGCGGCGGTCTGCACCGACGGCGACCGGCTGCGCGAGCTGTGGTCCCGGCACGCCTCCGCGCCGGTCCGCTTCGGCGATGCCGTCCGGACCGCGTACGAGCAGGGGGCCCGCGTCTTCCTCCAGATCACCGGCGGCAGCTCGCTGCTCACCTCGGTCCGCCGCAACCTCACCGGGCACGACGACGTCCACGCCGTCCCCGCCGCAGAGGCCGCCCCGGACGGCGGGCGCGGCTTCGTCCGGGCCCTCGCCCGGCTCGCGGTCCTGGGCGCCCCGGTCGACCCGCGCGCCCTGGTTCCCGGGGAAGCCCGCCGCCTGCTGGATCTGCCGGTGGCCGGGCTCGACACCCAGTCGTACTGGGTGCGGGGCCGGCGCGCCGCACAGCAGGACACGCCCGCCGCCACCCTCCCGCCCCAGCCCGCACCGCCCCAGGAGAACTCGGTGAACGCCCCCGTCAACGACCCCGTGACCGACTCCGTGAACGACCCCGGAAACGACCCGGTGAACGAACTGCTCCAGCTGGTCCGGCAGCAGGCAACGCTGCTCGATCGCCTCTCCGGGACGCTGCCTGTGCAGCACCCCGCGCCACAGATCAGCGCCCCGGCGACCGCAGAACCCGTACCCGTGGCCGTACCCGTGCCCGCCACGACGGCCGTCCCCGCCGACGAAGAGCCTTCGCCGGCCCGGGGCATCGACGACGTCACCGACGCCGTGCGCGCGCACGTGGCCCGGATCAGTGCGTTCCCGGTGGGGCAACTGGGGAACGACCGGCTGCTGATCGACGATCTCGGCTTCGACTCGCTCATGCTGACCGATCTGTTCACCTCCCTGCGTCGGCAGTGGCCGCAGTGGACGTTCGACGAAACGGCTGCCGACCGGCCGACCGTCGGGAGGATCGCCGCGCTGATCGCGGGCGGCTCCGCCGACGCCGCGCCGGCGGCCGCCCCCGTACAGCGCGCCGACCAGGACCACGAAGCCCCGCCCGCGCCGCCCGCCGACCTGCCCGCGGCTGCACCGGCTGCACCGGCTGCCGCCCCGCTGCCCGAGGAGCAGACGCGCATCGAGTGCTTCCCGGAGGTCGCCGCCCACGGTGAGCGTTTCGCCGCGCTCGCCCGGACGGGGCTGCCCAATCCGTACTTCCTCGTCCACGAGGGCGGCATCACGGACACGACCGTCGTCGACGGCCGGGAACTCGTCTCGTTCTCCAGCTACAACTACCTGGGCATGGCCACGCACCCCCAGGTGACCGCGGCGGCCAAGGAGGCGATCGCACGGTGCGGGACGTCGGTGTCCGCCAGCCGCCTGCTGTCCGGCAGCCGTCCGCTCCACCTGGAGCTCGAGACGGAACTCGCCGGCCTGCTCGGATGCGATTCCGCGATCACCCTGGCCAACGGGCACGCCACCAACGTCACCGTGATCGGGCACCTCGTCGGACCCGGGGACCTCGTCATCCACGACTCCCTCGCCCACGACAGCATCCTGCAGGGCTGCAAGCTCTCCGGCGCGACCCGGCGGCCGTTCCCGCACGACGACGCAGCCGCCCTCGACGCCATCCTCGGCCAGGTCCGCCACCAGTACCGGCGGGTCCTCGTCGTCATCGAGGGCGTGTACAGCATGGACGGCGACATCGCCGACCTGCCCGCCCTCGTCGAGGTCAAGCGCCGGCACGGCGCGCTGCTGATGATCGACGAGGCGCACAGCATCGGGACGATCGGCGCGACCGGGCGGGGCATCGGCGAGTACTGCGGCACCGACCGCTCGGACGTCGACCTGTGGTCGGGCACGCTGTCCAAGGCGCTGGCGAGCAGCGGCGGCTACGTCGCCGGGAGCCGCGCGGTCGTCGAGTACCTGCGCTACACCGTTCCGGGTTTCGTCTACAGCGCCGGTATGACCCCGGCCGACACCGCCGCGTCGCTGACCGCCCTGCGGCTGCTGCGTGCCGAGCCGCAGCGCGTATCGCGGCTTGCGGAGAACGCCGCGCTGTTCGTCCGCCTCGCGCGCGATGCGGGCATCGACGTCGGGGACAGTCAGGACACCCCGGTGGTCCCGTGCATCGTCGGGGACTCGATGAAGACCCTGCGGCTCGCCGAGGCCCTGTTCCAGCAGGGCATCAGCGTCAATCCCATCCTCTACCCGGCCGTACCCGAGGAAATGGCCCGGCTGCGCTTCTTCGTCACCTGTGACCACACCTCCGACCAGATCCGTCACGCCGTGACCGCGCTGGAGTACGAGCTGCGGAACCTGGACCAGGCCGTGGCCGCCTGACCCCGCTGCCATGTACACCACCTTCCCGGCCATCACGCCGGGCCACGTCCACCGATGGGGCGGAGCCGGGCTCGTCGTGGCCCACCGCCCCGGCCCGGGGCGGGCGGCGCCCGTCCCACCGCTCCTCCCGGCCCACCTCTCACCGGCCGAACGGCGCGTGGTCCAGGCGCTGCCGGTGTGGCGGCAGGCCGAGTGGGTGGCCGGCCGTGTGCTCGCCAAGCGCCTGGTCGGCGAAGCCGTCGGCGCGGCGGCGGACGACGTGGAGATCCTTCCGCGGGACGACGGCAGTCCGTACGTCGCCGTCGGCGGCAGCCCGGTGCCGACGCTGGACCTCTCCATCAGCCACACCGCCCGGTACGTCGCCGCGGCCCTCGCACCGCAACCGGTCGGGGTCGACCTGTGCGGGACGGAATCGGCGGCCGCGGTCCGCCGTGTCGGGGACCACGCCTTCTCCCCGGCGGAGCTCGTCCTCATCGGTACGGACCGGCCTGATGTCGTGGCAGGCGCCTGGGCGCTGAAGGAAGCCGCGGTCAAGGCCGACCGGAGCGGCATCTTCGGCGACGCTCCGCGCCGCGTCCGGATCCTCGGCCTTCGGCCTCCCGTACTCGGCGGACGGCGCCGCGCGATGGTGTGGCAGGCGGGCGATGCGGTCCTCGCCCTCGTCCTCGCGCACCCCGCCCCGTCACCGAGCGTCCCTGCGGCCCTCTCCTCGGGGCCGGCCGGCTGAGCGCCCCCCTTGGCAGCACTGCGTTGGTGCTCCTTGCCCTGCCGGATGATGCTTGTCAGTGGAGCGCCTGGCCGTGCAGGGGTTGCCGTGGACTGCGGCAGAGGAACTAGCGAGGGCGAGATGAGCGGCGATGGAGCAACTTCCCAGCTTTCCTGGTGAGCGGCCGGAGGAAACGAACGCCTCCCTCGAGTCGGCATACACGGCCACGGCCACCATCAGCGAGCAGGGCATCGTGACGGAGTGGAGTGACGATGCCCGTCGGCTGCTGGGCTACGCCCCGTCCGAGGTCGTGGGGGTGCCCGCTGCAGAACTGCTCGCCGACGACCTCGGAGCCGATGCGGCCCGGTTCCCGGCCGGCCAGGAGCGGTGGAGCGGCACCGTGGCGGTGCGCCACCGGGACGGCCGGCGGATGGAACTGGCACTCCTCGCGCACCGCCTGACGTCCACCGACGCGACCGCCCGGTGGCTCGTGGTGTCCGCCGTTCCGAGCGGGCCCGGCACGCCCTGGGGCGAACCGCTGAAGGAATGGGCGTTCACCCAGTCCCCCTGTTTCCTGGCCATCTTCGGTGCGGACCTGCGGCTGGTCCGGGCGAACGCCGGCATGGAGCACACGCTGTCCCTCACGGAAGCCGAGATGCGCGGGCTGCGGCTGCCGGAAATCGCGCCCGATCCCGTGAGCGACGAGACCGAGGCGAGGATGCGCCTCGTCCTGGAGACCGGTGAGGCGCAGTACCTGGACACCTTCATCCGTTCCATGGGCACCGGCCCGGAGCACGGCTGGGCGACCTCGCTCGCCCCGTTGTGCGACCCGGACGGGCGGGTGCGTGCCGTGTCCTTGGCCGCGCACGAGAGGACCACGAGCGAGGGCGACCGGCAGCGGATCCTGGTGCCGGACGTTGCGGACGCCCGCATCGGCACCGCCCAGGACACCGCCCGCACCGCGCAGGAGGTGGCCGACGTGGCCGTCCCCCGGCTGGCCGATTTCGCGTTCGTCGACCTGCTGGACCCTCCCCCGCAGGGTGACGAGCCGGCCGCCGGCCCCGCCTCGGGGCCGGTCACCGTGTGCCGTACCGCTGTGCGGTCGGTCCTCGAAGGAAACCCGGAGTCCCGTGTCGCGGTCGGCGAGGCGACCAGCTACCCGTCGCTGTCGCCGCCCGCCGAGTGTCTGGCCACAGGGCGCGGCGCCGTGTACGGGCCGACCGACCCGGTCCTGGCCCAATGGGTGGCCGAGGACGAGAGGGCCGCCGCGTGGGTCAGCGAGTACGGGACCCACTCCGTGATGGTGGTCCCGCTGCGAGCCGGCGGCGTCACGCTCGGCGTGGCCGTCTTCGGCCGTCACCGGCGCGGTGAGCCGTTCCTGCCGGAGGACCTGCGGTTGGCCGAGGAGCTCGCGACCAGGGCGGCCGTCAGCATCCACGACGCGCGCGGGTCCTCCCGGGAGCACACCACCACGATGACGCTGCAGCGCAGCCTGCTGCCGCACACGCTGCCCACCCAGGCGGCGCTGGAGATCGCCTCCCGCTACCTGCCCGCGGGTACCGCGGCCGGCTTGGGCGGCGACTGGTTCGACGTGATCCAGCTGTCCGGTGCACGGGTGGCGCTGGTCGTGGGCGATGTCGTCGGCCACGGCATCCGCGCCGCCGCCACCATGGGCCGGCTGCGCACCGCGGTCCGTACCCTGGCCGACGTCGACCTGCCGCCCGACGAGCTGCTCACCCACCTCGACGACCTCATCATCCACCTGTCCGCCGACGAGGCCGACGGGGGCGGCGTCGGGGAAGCCGCGGGGGGCATCGGCACCACCTGCCTGTACGTGGTCTACGACCCGGTCACCTGCCGCTGCACCGTCGCCCGGGCCGGCCACCCCCCGCCCGCCGTGGTCTCCCCGGAAGGCTCCGTCTACCTCCTCGACGTCCCGGCCGGCCCGCCGCTGGGTCTGGGAGGCCTGCCCTTCGAGACGGTCGAGGTCGAGCTTCCCGAGGGCAGCATCCTCGCCCTGTACACCGACGGCTTGCTGCAAGCCCGTGAGCACGACATCGACGAGGCCCTGGACAACATGTTCGCGGCCCTCACCCGTCCCGCCACCACGCTGGAAACGGTGTGCGACCGCGTACTGACCGCCCTGCTGACCCACCGTCCCGATGACGACGTCGCCCTGCTCGTCGCCCGGACCCGGGCACTGCATTCCGACAAGGTCGTCGTCTGGGACCTGTCCCCCGACCCGGCCGTGGTCGCCCAGGCCCGCCGCAGCACCACCGACCAGCTGGCGGCTTGGGGGCTCGAGGAGGCCGCGTTCGTCACCGAGCTCCTGGTCAGCGAGCTGGTCACCAATGCCATCCGCTACGGCGAGCCGCCCATCCAGCTGCGGCTGATCCACGAGAACAGCACCCTGATCTGCGAGGTCTCCGACACGAGCAGTACGGCCCCGCACATGCGGCGTGCCCGGACCTTCGACGAGGGGGGGCGGGGCCTGCTGCTGGTCGCCCAGCTCGCCCAGCGCTGGGGCACCCGGCACGCCCCGATCGGCAAGACCATCTGGGCCGAGCAGTCCCTCATCGGGTTCTGAGGCCGGCGAGCACGGCGGGGTGGTGCGGGCGGGCGCGGACGTACGGGAAGACGGTCCCTGTCACACGCCTGTGACAGTCGACGGACACCGTCGTGAAGGTGCGGGCGCAGGATTTTAAGCAGGACAAACCGGACATTCGACTACATGTCCACCTGCTTCCGAGGGCGCGAGCAGAGATGACCGATCCGATCCGTCGGAGGGAAATCCCATGAGCCTCACCCTCACCACCCCCCAGACCGAGACCACCGCCCTCGCCCCGCGCGAGCAGGAGGCACTGGGACACATCGCCGCCGGCCGCACCTACCTGCAGACGGCCCGCCACATGGGACTCTCCAAGCACACCGTCGACGCCTACCTGCGCCGCATCCGCGCCAAGCTGGGCATCAACAGCACCGCCGAGCTCACCCGACTGGCCATCTCCATGGGGCTGTGACCCCCGACCGCCAGCCGCTCGTACCGAGCGCAATGACCTAGAGGGCGCCCGACGGGCGCGCGAAGACCGGCCGGGCCCAGGCCGGAGGATCCGGTGCCTTCACCGGATCCTCCGGTTCGGGTCCGGTCCGCTGCGTTCCGCCCTCGGGCGGCCGATCGGCGAGCTGGGGGACACCGGTCGCGGTGGCGACGCGCAGGGCCGCGACGAATTCCAGGCAGGAGTCGTAGCGGTCCTCGGGGATCTTCGCCAGGGCCTTGGCCAGGACGTCGTCGGCGGCGGGCGGCATTCCCGGCCGCCGCTCCGTCAGCGGAGGCGGGGGGTCGTACTGGTGCGCCCACAGCAGCGCCGCATCCTCGTCGCGCTCGAAGGGCGGTCCGCCCGCGAGGGTCTCGTACACGACGCACGCGAGGCTGTAGAGATCGCACCTGCCGTCCAGCGACCGGCCGGAGATCTGCTCCGGGGCCATGTAGCCGAGCGTGCCGAGGAACTCGCCCGTGGTGGTGATTCCGGTGGCCGACCGCGCGTTCTTCGTCAGTCCGAAGTCCGTGAGATAGACGTGCTCGGGGTGGTCGCTGTCGGTGCCCGGGGCGATCAGGATGTTGCCGGGCTTGACGTCCCGGTGCACCAGATCGTGCTCATGGGCCGCATCGAGGGCCGAGGCCACCTGCGCCGCGATGCGCACGGCGGTCGCGACGGGGAGCGGACCGTCCCGGTCCAGCATGGCCCGCAGGTCCAGGCCGGAGACGTAGCGCATGGCGAGGTACAGGACGCCGTCGGTCTCACCGGCTTCGAAGATCGGCACGATGTGCGGGTGGTCGATCGAAGCGGCGACACGCGACTCCCGGGTGAAGCGGCGCCGGAACGTCTCGTCGCGGGCACGTTCCGGGGCGATCAGCTTGAGCGCCACCATGCGGTCCAGGTTCAGGTCCCGCGCGCAGTAGACGACGGCCATGCCGCCGCGGCCGATCATCCGCTCGACGCGGTAACCCGCGATCTGCTTCCCGATCAGGCCGGAGGGGCGGCCCGCATAGAGGCTCAAGTCCGATGCCGTGCCCATCAGGCACCACCCTCACCCGGCCGACCTGGCGACGGCTCGCCGAAGCGACGGGCCGCTCTTTCCTACGGAAATTCTATCCAGCGATCCACCCGAGCGCCCGGTCTACCAAGATCGACTCTCGGCGTCAAGCCACGTGTTCGAGTGGCGTGACGGGTGTTCTCCCGTCGGGTTTATTTGAAGTACGCCCTCACCGGGAACTCCCGGAGACGGTTTACCAGCCCTTTCTTATTCCGAATGGAGAATTACCATGTTCGAGCTTTTCACGACCCGTCGCATCGTTCTGGCCGGAGCTTCCCTCGCGCTGGTCGGGGGTGGCATCGCACTGCCGGCGACCGCCATGGCCGCACCCGTCGCCGCCCCGCAGCAGGCCGTCAGCCTCCTCCAGGACGACAGCGCCGACGGCATCGGTACCGGCGGCGACGCCAACGCCGAGAACACCACGGTCGGCGGAACCGCCACCGGCGGCAGTGCCAACTCCGGCGTCGGCAACTGCGAGGGCGGCTGCGAGGTCACCACCGGCGACGCCCGCGGCGGCAACGCCAGCGCCGACGCGGTCAACACCGGCGACGCCACCGCCGTGGGCGGCGACGGCACCGGCACGGGCGGCCAGGTGAACAAGCAGAACATCAAGCTGCAGCTCAAGGAAAACCTGAAGCAGAAGCTCGCCAATTGAGGGCAGGAAATCGCCCCCACCCCCGCGGACGCCGGAGAGGCCCACAGCCTCTCCGGCGTCCGCGCGTCACGTGGGGCTCGGGTAGACCCGGGACTGTTTCACGCTGCCGAACGCGAAGCTCGACTCGATCGACGCGATGCCGGGGATGGCATGGATCCGGTGGCGCACCAGGGCCTCGTACGCCTCCAGGCTCTCGATGACCACGCGGAGCAGGTAGTCGCTGCTTCCGGCCATCAGGTAGCAGTCCTGGATGTGCTCGATGACCGCGACGTGCTCCTCGAAGACCCTGACCGCCTCCTTCGTGTGCCGGTCAAGGCGTATCCGGACGAAGACGGTGATCGGCAGGCCGAAGGCGACCTGGTCGACCATGGCCGTGTAGCCGCGGATCAGGCCGGCCTCCTCCAGGCGCCGCACCCGGCGCAGGCAGGGCGAAGGGGACAGCCGGACCCGGTCGGCGAGGTCCTGGTTGGACAGCCGTCCGTCGGCCTGCAACTCACGGACGATCTGCAGATCGACTGCGTCCATCACCACTCCTTGGCAGATTCTGCCTCAAACGTATGCCTGGGAGGCAGAACTGGCAATCGGCTGCCCCGGCAAAGGATCTAGCGTTGCTCCATGGCCGGATCCGGCCCCCTGAGGCTGGAGGAACCCCCTTGGTCACCACGAACGCCGCGCCCGCGACGGCGCCCCCACCGGCCCGGTCCACAGGCCGCTCCGGGCTCTCCCCGCAGGCCCGGGGCACCCTGGCCCTGGTGGTGACCGTGCTGATCTGGGCGGCCTTCGCTCTCAGCGCCCGGGCCCTGAGCGCCTCCTCCCTGCTGCCCGCCGACGCGGCCCTGCTGCGCTTCGGCGTTCCGCTGCTCGTCCTGGCGCCCGCACTGTGGCGGCGGCGCCGGCGGATCGCCGCCGTGCGCCCGGCCGCCGCGCTCAAGATCGCCTGCGGTGCGGGAGTGCCGTTCTTCCTGGCCGCGATGTACGGCGGCTCCCTGACCTCGGCGGCGTTCGTCGGCTCGATCGTCCCCGGGATGGTCCCGCTGTTCGTCTCCGCGCTCATGGTCGCCGGCGGCCGCGGCGCGCCCCGGGGCACGCAGGCGGCCGGGCTCGGGCTGATCGCGGTCGGCGTGGTCGCGCTGGTCTGGCGCCACGTCGTCCCGCTGAACACGCAGGTGCTGGCCGGCGCCGGGATCCTGCTCGTCGCCAGCGGACTGTGGGCCCTGTACACGGTCGGGCTGAAGGAGGTGGACCTCGATCCCGTCGGATCGATCGGCCTGCTGTGCCTGCCCTCGTTCGCGGTGATGGCCCTGCTGGTCCTGACCGGGGTGCTGCCGACCGGCCTGGCTTCGGCGGCCGGGAGCGACATCGCCCTGTTCCTGGTGGTGCAGGGGCTGGGCGTCGGCCTGTGCGCCGGCCTGCTGTACGCCTTCGCCATCCGCAGCCTCGGCGCGGAGCGCAGCTCCACCGTGGGCAGCCTCAGCCCGGTCGCCGTGGTCCTGCTCGCCATTCCCCTGCTCGACGAGTCGCCGACCCTGGCCGTGCTCGTCGGCGTCCCCCTCATCACCGCGGGCGTGGCCCTCGCCAACCGGCGCCCGCGTACCCGTACCCGCCCCGAGCCCGAGGTTCCCGTCCATGCTTGAGCTCCTCCTGCCGCCGCCCGTCGACCCGCTGTGGGACCTGACCGAGGCGTACGGCGCCGACGCGCGGCCCGAGCGGCTGAACCTCGTCCTCGGCGTCTACCGCGACCAGACGGGCGGCACCCCGGTCATGGCGGCCGTCCGCGAGGCCGAGATACGCCTGGCGGAGCACTCCGCGTCCAAGGAGTACCGGGGGCTCTCCGGCAACGCCGGCTTCAACCGGGCGATGCTGTCGCTGGTCCTGGGCTCCGGCGCGGCGGCCGAGCGGGCCGTGGCCGTCCAGACGGTCGCGGGCAGCGGCGCGCTGCGGCTGCTGGCCGATCTCATCTGCCGCACCCGGCCGGGCACGACGGTCTGGATCAGTGATCCCGCGTACGTCAACCACCGGCCCATCCTCGAGGCCGCCGGGCTGACCGTGCGGACGTACGGCTGGGTCGATGCCGAGGGCCGCTTCGACACGGCGGGCATGCTGCGCGACCTCGGGGAGGCGCGGCGCGACGACGTCGTCCTGCTCCAGGGCTGCTGCCACAACCCCACCGGGGTCGACCCGTCCGCGCAGGACTGGGAGGCCGTGGCCGAGCTGGCCGCGCGGGCCGGCTGGGTGCCGTTCGTGGACCTCGCGTACCACGGGCTCGGCGACGGACTGGAGGCCGATCTGGCCGCCACGCGGCTGCTCGCGGAGCGGGTGCCGGAGATGCTGGTCGCCATCAGCTGTTCGAAGAACTTCGGGCTCTACAGCGACAGGACCGGCTGTGCGGTCGTGCTCGGCTCATCGCGCCAGTCGCTGCGGCACGTGGAGACGGCGCTGCAGAACGCGGCGCGCACCCTCTACTCGATGCCTCCGGAGCACGGCGCCGCGGTGGTGACGGCGATCCTCGAGGACGACGGGCTGCGGGCTCTGTGGCGCGCGGAGCTGGACGGGATGCGGACCCGGATCGAGGACAACCGGAAGGGTCTGGCCTCCGAGCTGTCCGCGCTGGGCTGGGACGCGCAGGCCGATGTGCTGGCGCGGCAGAAGGGCATGTTCTCGATGCTGCCGCTCACCGCGCGTCAGATGCTCCGGCTGCGCAGCGGGTTCGCGATCTACGGGACGACCGCGGGGCGGATCAACATCGCGGGGATCCCGGCCCACCGGATCCCCTGCCTCGCGCAGGGCATCGCGGCGGTCCTCGGCGAGGGCGCCGAATAGTCCCGCGCATCCGTGGCGGGCGCCGGGGTTCCGGCGCCCGCGCACGGCTGCCGCCAGGGCGGTGGCCGCGGCGGGTTGCGCCATCCCCGATCCCCTCCCGGGCGCCTCGCACCACACCTGACATTCGATCAGGTCATCCGTCCCGGACTCTTGACTCTGTTACCGCCGGTAGCCATTCTCGTCACACTGCCTGCGCGGGACATGACAATCAGCCGGCTCCCTCAGACGGTCTGCGTCCTCGACCGCGCCATCCGCCTCCCGATGACGTGAGTGATGACCATGACCCGAGCCCCCCGCACCAGGCGCAGGCCCCTCGCGCTGCTCGCCCTGCTCTTCGCCATGGTGGCCATGGCCCTCGGCCCGGCACCCGGCGCCGCCGCCGAGGGCGATCCCGGCTGGTGGAACCCCGGCGCGCGGCCCGTGCCCGACTCCCAGATCAACGTGACCGGCGAGCCCTTCAAGGGCACCGACGCCCAGGGACAGGTGCGGGGCTTCGTCGACGCCCACGACCACATCATGTCCAACGAGGGCTTCGGCGGCCGGCTCATCTGCGGCAAGGCGTTCTCCGACCAGGGGGTCGCCGAGGCGCTCAAGGACTGCCCGGAGCACTACCCCGACGGCACCCTCGCGGTGTTCGACTTCATCACCAAGGGCGGGGACGGCAAGCACGACCCCAACGGCTGGCCGACGTTCAAGGACTGGCCCGCCCACGACTCGCTCACCCACCAGCAGAACTACTACGCCTGGATCGAGCGGGCCTGGCGCGGCGGCCAGCGCGTACTCGTCAACGACCTCGTCACCAACGGGGTGATCTGCTCGGTCTACTTCTTCAAGGACCGCAGCTGCGACGAGATGACCGCCATCCGCCTCGAGGCGCAGAAGACGTACGACATGCAGGCCTACATCGACAAGATGTACGGCGGCCCGGGCAAGGGCTGGTTCCGGATCGTCACGGACTCCGCGCAGGCCCGCGACGTCATCAAGCAGGGCAAGCTGGCCGTGGTCCTGGGCGTGGAGACCTCCGAGCCGTTCGGCTGCAAGCAGATCCTGGACATCTCCCAGTGCAGCAAGGAGGACATCGACCGCGGCCTCGACGAACTGCACCGGATCGGCGTCCGCAGCATGTTCCTCTGCCACAAGTTCGACAACGCCCTGTGCGGGGTCCGCTTCGACGGGGGCGCCCTGGGCACGGCGATCAACGTGGGGCAGTTCCTGTCGACCGGCACCTTCTGGAAGACCGAGCAGTGCACCGGCCCGCAGCACGACAACCCGATCGGCCTGGCCCCGGCGCCTTCGGCGCAGAAGGAGCTGCCGGCGGGCGTGTCGGTCCCCTCGTACGCGGCCGACGCGCAGTGCAACACCCGCGGGCTCACCGACCTCGGCGAGTACGCCGTGCGCGGCATGATGAAACGCAAGATGATGCTCGAGGTCGACCACATGAGCGTCAAGGCCGCGGGCCGGGCCTTCGACATCCTCGAGTCCGAGTCCTACCCGGGCGTGATCTCCTCGCACAGCTGGATGGACCTGGGCTGGACCGAGCGCCTCTACAAGCTCGGCGGGTTCGCGGCCCAGTACATGAACGGCGCCGAGGGGTTCAGCGCCGAGGCCGCGCGCACGGACGCGCTGCGCGACAAGTACCACGTGGGCTACGGGTACGGCACGGACATGAACGGGGTCGGCGGCTGGCCGGGCCCGCGCGGCGCCGACACCCCGAACCCGGTGAAGTACCCGTTCCGCAGCACCGACGGCGGCTCCGTCATCGACAAGCAGACCACCGGGCGGCGCACCTGGGACCTGAACACCGACGGCGCCGCGCACTACGGCCTGGTCCCCGACTGGATCGAGGACATCCGGCTCGTCGGCGGCCAGGGGGTCGTGGACGACCTCTTCAAGGGCGCCGAGTCCTACCTGCGCACCTGGGGGGCCTCCGAGCAGCACAAGGCCGGCGTGAACCTCGCCGCGGGCGCACCCGCCTCGGCCAGCTCCGCCGAGTGGAACCCGTTCGTCAGCTATGCGCCCGGCCGGGCCGTGGACGGCAACACGAGCACCCGCTGGGCGAGCGACTGGAACGACGACCAGTGGCTCCGGATCGACCTCGGATCCCCCGGCCTCGTCAAGCGCGTCACCCTCGACTGGGAGCGCGCGTACGGGAAGTCGTACCGGATCGAGGTCTCCACGGACGACGTGAACTGGCAGACGGTGTGGTCCACGGCTTCCGGTGACGGCGGCCTGGACACGGCGCAGTTCGCCGGCGTCTCCGCCCGCTACGTCCGCGTCCACGGGGCGGGGCGCGGCACGCAGTGGGGGTACTCCCTGCACGAGGTCGGCGTCTACAGCAGCTGACGGCGCCGAGGGGGGGGGGGGGGGGGGGGGGGGGGGGGGGGGGGGGGGGGGTGGGGGGGGGGGGGGGGGGGGGGGGGGGGGGGAACGGGGGGGGGGGGGGGGGGGGAGGGGGGTCTGGATTCTCTATCGTCC
>NZ_JBVIGX010000008.1:117070-125227 GCF_055570595.1 Streptomyces sp. NPDC031132 | reverse complement strand
CGCCCCTCCCCCCCCCCCCCCCCCCCCCCCCCCCCCCCCCCCGCCCTCCCCCCCCCCCCCCCCCCCCCCCCCCCCCCCCCCCCCCCCCCCCCCCCCCCCCCGCCGCAGTACGCGAACGAAGGGAACCGAATCCGCATGGCACGCATGCCGTTGGCGCAGCGGCGCCGGCAGCTGACCGAGGCCGCGATCCGCGCGATGACCCGCGACGGCGTCCCCAGGACGACGACCCGGTCCATCGCCGCCGAGGCGGGCGTGTCGCTGAGCGTCTTCCACTACTGCTTCGACTCCAAGCAGGCGCTGCTCGAATCCGTCATCGAGACGATCAGCGAGCACTACCTGACGGTGGTGAAGCAGGCGATCCGGCCCCGCACCACCCTCCGCGAGACCGTCCGGGCCGGCTTCCAGGCGTACTGGGACCACGTCTGCGCCCATCCCGCCGAGCACATGCTGACGTACGAACTCACGCAGTACGCCCTGCGCGAGCCGGGGTTCGAGCATCTGGCCCGGCGGCAGTACGAGCTGTACTGCGCCACGTACGCCGATCTCCTCGAGCAGGTCCGGCTCGGCATGGAGTTCGAACTCCGCGTCCCCGTCCCCGTACTGGCCCGCTACCTGGCGGCGATGACGGACGGGCTGACCCTGAACTTCCTGGTGCTGGGCGACGCCGCAGCGGCGGCGGAGATCCTCGACATGGTCACCGACCACGTCGCGGGCCTGGTCCACGCCGAGCGGCTCCTGCCGCACTCCGCCGGCCTCCCCGCCTGAAGGCACCGCCCGCGCCCTGCACGGGCGGGGCGGCGGGCCCTCACCCGAGGACCGGATGGGACTCCGGGTGCGCGTTCCACCAGGCGCGGTGGAAGGCATTGTTGTCCACGTTGGCCAGGTACGCGCCGGCCGCAGCGCGGTAGAGGGTGTCCGCCTGTCCGGCGGAGACCGACGAGCGGTGCCAGGCCAGGCGGATACGGCCCGTGATCGGGGTGCCGAGCAGCGGGCGCATCACCGTGCCCTCCACCGCGGGGGCCGTGGGCTGCGTGAGGGAGATGGCGCGGCCCGCCGCCACCAGGTCGTGGCGCATCTTGCGGTCGGTGATCCGGTAGCGCAGGGAGGGGACGAAGCCGGCCTTCGCGCAGGCCTCGACCAGGGCTTCGGGTCCCCCGTCGTCGTCCTCCACCAGGGTCATCCACTGCTCGTCGGCCAGTTCGGCGAGGTCCAGGACCTCCCGCCCCGCCAGAGGGTGCCGGGTGGACATCCGGATGCAGAACGGCTCCTTGGGCACCAGGGTCCGGGCCAGGACTCCCTGGGGCAGTGCGACCTCGTGGTCGTTCACCTCGCCGTACACGATGACGTCGTACCGGCCCGCGCCGAGCATCCGTACGAGCGCGGTCACCGAGTGCTCCACGTCCACGGTGATCTCCCGCCCGGACAGGGTCAGGTCCGTCCGCGTGAGCAGGCCGTCGATCAGGACGAGCAGGATGCAGCCGAGCCGTAGCGGGGCGTCGGTCGCCATGGCGCGGGTCTCGGCGCCGAGGGTCTCCATCTCGGTCAGCACGCGGCGCGCCTTGGCCAGGACGAACTGGCCCAGCGGAGTGGGCTCCACCCCGCTCCGGCCGCGGACGAAGAGCTCGCCGCCCGTGACCCGTTCGATCCTGCGCAGCTGCGCGGAGAGTGCGGGCTGGGAAACCCCCAGCCGGCGGGCCGCGCCGCCCAGACTGCCGGACTCCGCTATCTGGCACACGGCTTGCAGATGCCTCAACTCCAGCTGCATTCGGGCAGCTTACGCAGCGTGACCCCACGACACCATAACGCGGGTCTTATGCGCGCAGAGATGTCCCAATCTCGCCATGTCCACGCCCATACTCGGCGCGAACAGCCAGCCGCACCCCCCACACACGATCGGAGTGGACTCTTGCAGCCCACCAGATGGATGGCTTCCGTGGCGGCCATTGCGCTGACCGCGGGCCTCGCCGGCACGCTGGCCACCGCCGCGTCCGCCTCACCACAGGCCCAGTCCGCACCCTCCCCGCAGCCCAAGTCCGCCGAGCGCGCGGTCGCCGCCGCCGACGCGGCGGTCCGCAGCGGTCTCGACACCCTGGTCAACTCGCCCCAGCAGCAGTACGACCGGCGCCTGGTCACCCCCTGGGTGCAGGACCTGTACTCCGTCTCCTACGAGCGCAGCTACCGCGGCCTGCCGGTCGTCGGCGGCGACGCGGTCGTCCTGGCCGACGGCGAAGGGCACGTCCGCGCCCTCCAGTCGGCCACCTCCACCGTGATCGACGTGGCGACCACCCCCTCCGTCACCGCGAAGGCGGCCGAGGCCACCTCGCGCGCGGAACTGGCGAAGGTCGACAAGGTGCTCGACAGCCGCCTCGTCGTCAAGATCAAGGACGACCAGCCGGTCCTGGCCTGGGAGACCGTCCTCTCCGGCAACACCAGGACGGCGCCCAGCAAACTGCACGTCTTCGTCGACGCCCGCACCGGCAAGGTCGTCGACCGCCACGACGAGGTCGTGGCCGGCAGCGGCACCAGCAAGTGGAACGGCCCGAATCCGCTCACCATCTCCACCACCGCCTCGGGCGGCTCGTACTCGCTGCGCGACCCGAACCGGCCAGGCCTGAGCTGCGCGGACTACAGCACCGGCAGCGTGTTCACGAAGTCCTCGGACTCCTGGGGCACGGGCAACGCGACGTCCAAGGAAACCGGCTGCACGGACCTGATGTTCGCCGCCCAGAAGCAGTGGGACATGCTGAGCCAGTGGCTGGGCCGCAACGGCGTCAGCGGCAACGGCCGCAGCTTCCCGGGCAAGGTGGGCCTGGGCGACCTCAACGCCTACTGGGACGGCAGCTCGGTCACCATCGGGCACAACAGCGCCAACGAGTGGATCGCCGGGATCGACGTGGTGGGCCACGAGTACGGCCACGCCATCGACTCCAACACCCCGGGCGGCACCAGCGGCCAGGAGTCCGGGCTCGGCGAGGGCACCGGCGACATCTTCGGCGCGCTGACCGAGGCGTACGCGGGCGAGCCCGCCCCGTACGACACTCCGGACTACACGGTCGGCGAGATGATCAACCTCACCGGCAGCGGTCCGATCCGCAACATGTACAACCCGTCGGCCGTCGACAACGACCCGAACTGCTACAGCTCCGCGATACCCGGCACCGAGGTGCACGCGGCCGCGGGTCCCCTCAACCACTGGTTCTACCTGCTGGCCGAGGGCAGCAGCCCGGGCGGCGGCAAGCCGAACAGCCCCACCTGCAACCAGTCCACGGTCACCGGCGTGGGCGTGCAGAACGCCGGCAAGATCTTCTACGGCGGCATGCTCCTCAAGACCAGCAGCATGTCCTACAAGAAGTACCGGACGGCGACCCTCAGCTCCGCCAAGTCGCTCGACCCGACGACCTGCAACCTGTTCACCAGGACCAAGGCCGCCTGGGACGCGATCAGCGTGCCCGCCCAGTCCGGCGACCCGACCTGCACCCCGAGCGGCCAGAACGACGACTTCTCGATGGCCCTGAACCCGGCGTCGGGCACCGTCCAGCAGGGCGCCTCGGTCACCACCACCGTGACCACCAACACCACCACCGGGCAGGCGCAGCAGGTGACCCTCACGGCCACCGGCCTGCCGTCCGGAGTGACCGCATCCTTCAACCCGGCCACCGTGCAGTCCGGCCAGTCCTCGACGCTGACCCTCTCCGCCACGTCCAGCGCGGCGCCGGGGTCCTCCACCGTCACGGTCAAGGGCCAGGGTCCGAGCCTCGCGCACACCGTCGACTACGCGCTCAACGTCGGCAGCACCCAGCCCGGGACCGACCCGCCGAACATCAACGTGGCCAACGTCCAGGCCCACCTCGCCCAGTTGAACACCATCGCCTCGCAGAACGGCGGCAACCGCCGGGCCGGCAGCGCCGGCTACACCCAGTCCGTGGCGTACATCAAGGGCAAGCTGCAGGCGGCCGGCTTCACCGTCACCGAGCAGAACTGCACCTCGTGCACCTACCCGTCCAACAACCTGATCGCGGACTGGCCCGGCGGACCGGCCGACCAGACCGTCATGTTCGGCTCCCACCTCGACAGCGTCTCGGCGGGCCCCGGCATCAACGACAACGGATCGGGCTCCGCGACCCTGCTGGAGAACGCCCTCGTCCTCGCGCAGAAGAACCCCACCCTGACCAAGCACGTGCGCTTCGCCTGGTGGACCGACGAGGAGCAGGGCCTGAACGGCTCGGAGTTCTACGTGGGCCGGCTCAGCAGCGCCGAGAAGACCGCCATCAAGGGCTACTACAACTTCGACATGGTCGGCTCGCCGAACGGCGGCTACTTCATCAACAACCTCAACTCGGCCACGGCCGCGCCGCTGAAGGCGTACTGGGCCTCGCTGAACCTCGCCCCCGAGGAGAACACCGAGGGCCAGGGCCGCAGTGACGACTACTCCTTCCAGCAGGGCGGCATCCCCACCTCCGGCTACGCGGCCGGGGCCAGCGCCCGCAAGACCTCGGCGCAGGCCACGAAGTGGGGCGGCACCGCGAACGCGGCGTACGACTCCTGCTACCACAGCTCCTGCGACACGACCAACAACATCAACGCGACCGTCCTGGACCGCAGCGCCGACGGGGTCGCCTACGCGATCTGGAAGCAGGCCGTCGGCGGCGACACCCCGGCGCAGGACTTCTCGATCAGCACCTCCCCGGCCGCCGGCTCCGCCGACCCGGGCGCCGGCGTCACCTCCACGGTGAACACCACCACCGTGAGCGGCAGCCCCCAGACGCTCGCCCTGTCGGTCTCCGGCGCCCCGTCCGGCGTGACCGCGACGCTCAGCCCGACGTCCGTGCAGTCCGGCAGCTCCTCGACGCTCACCGTCCAGGTCGGCGCGGGCACGGCGCAAGGCACGTACACCCTGACCGTCACCGGCACGGGGACGGTCGCGCACAGCACCACCTACACCCTGACCGTCGGCGGCGGCGGTACGTGCACCCCGAAGCAGGTCGTGGTCAACGGCGGCTTCGAGAGCGGCAGCAGCCCGTGGACCGCCACGTCCGGGGTCATCACCAACCAGTCCGGCCAGGTCTCGCACAGCGGCTCGTACATGGCGTGGCTGACCGGCTACGGCACCTCCCACACGGACAGCGCCTCCCAGTCGCTGACCCTCCCGGCCGGCTGCGCCACGGCGCAGCTCGCGTTCTACCTCCACATCGACACCGACGAGGACGAGAACGTGGTCTACGACCGGTTCACCGTCTCGGTGGGCGGCCAGACCCTGGAGACCCTGTCCAATCTGAACGCGGCGCCGGGCTACGTGCTCAAGAGCTACGACGTGTCCCGGTTCGCCGGCCAGACCGTCACCCTGAAGTTCCAGGGCGTGGAGGACCAGTCCCTCCAGACCTCCTTCGTCGTGGACGACGTCACCCTCCAGGCGAGCTGACGCCCGTCTGATCCCCTCCCGAGCGGCACGTTCCCCGGCTCCGCGGCCGGGGGGCGTGCCGCTCGGCCGTGAAACCGGGGCACCGGCAGGCGTCAGTAGTGCCGGGGGGACATGACCTGGGGATCGGCGTCCGGGGCCTCGAGGACGCAGCGCGGCAGTCCCGGGCCGGGGGTGGCGCGGACGGACACCGGCATCGGCGGCACGGTCGGCAGCTCCACCTGCACGGTGACGGGCCGGTCGTGGTGCGTCGTGCCGTGGCCGGTCTCCTTGCCGTCGACCAGGATCTCCACCTCGACGTGGTGGCCGGTCTCGACGGTGGCGCTGACGGAGTGCCCCGCATGATCGATGTGGAAATGATGGCGTCGTCTCATGAGGTCGCCTCCGTCGGGGCACTGCGCACCGGCCCCCCGTCCAGCGTAACCGCGGCCGCCGCCGACAGCAGGTCGGCCACGGTCGCGCCGGGGCGGCCCGGGTTCCCCGGAGCGTTTTGGTTTGGGGGTGGATCCTCAATACGATCCGGCGATGATCACAAGAAAATGGGTGGCGGCCGGGGCCTGCGGCCTGTTGGCCACTCTGGCGGTCGGGCTCTTCCCGGCGAATGCCGCCGCCGGCGAACCGGTGGCGAAGGAGTCCCCCAAGGTCGAGCTGGTCCTCGACGTCAGCGGCTCGATGCGGGCGACCGACATCGACGGCAAGTCGCGGATGGCCGCGGCGAAGCAGGCCTTCAACGAGGTACTGGACGCCACGCCGGACGAGGTACAGCTCGGGATACGGACCCTCGGGGCCACCTATCCCGGTGACGACCGGCAGCTCGGCTGCAAGGACACCAAGCAGCTCTACCCGGTCGGCAAGCTCGACCGGACCGAGGCGAAGACGGCGGTGGCCACCCTGGCCCCCACCGGCTGGACGCCCATCGGGCCCGCCCTGCTGGGCGCGGCCGAGGACCTCAAGGGCGGCGACGCCACCCGGCGGATCGTGCTCATCACCGACGGCGAGGACACCTGCGCCCCGCTCGACCCGTGCGAGGTGGCGCGGGACATCGCGGCCCAGGGCATCCACCTGGTCATCGACACGCTCGGGCTCGTCCCGGACGCCAAGACGCGCAACCAGCTGATCTGCATCGCCGAGGCAACCGGCGGCACCTACACCTCCGTTCAGCACACCGCCGAGCTCTCCGGCCGCGTCAAGCAGCTGGTGGACCGCGCGGCCACCCCGGTCGTCACCCCGGTGGCGACCGAGGGCGCCAAGCAGTGTGCGGGCGCCCCGCAGCTCGGGGCGGGCCTCTACACCGACCGTGAGACGTTCGGCGAGCACCGCTGGTACCGGGTGGACGTCAAGCCCGGCCAGGAACTGCGTGCTTCGGTGAGCATCGCCGCCGACCGGGCCGTCAACAACGACTACGGCGTCATGCTGCGGGCGACGACCGTGCACGGGCGGGAGATCGTCCGCGGCTCGGAGGCGGGCGACGGACGCACCGACATGATCTCCGCCGGCCTGCGCTACCCGAAGGCCGAGCTCGACTCCGACGCCGACGAGGACGGCAAGGCGGCGGTGGAGACCGTCTGCCTGCAGGTCAGCAACTCCTTCTCGGCGCCCGCCTCGGTCAAGACCACCCCGGGCCTGCCCGTCGAGCTCACCATCGACGTGGTCGACGGGCCCGACGACGCGTCCGACGCGGCGGCGTTCGGCCTCGGCCGCGGCTGGTGGCTGCTCGGCGTGCTGGTGCTCGCCGGTCTCGTCGCCGGTCTGCTGTGGGGCTGGATCTCCCGCTGGCGTATCTCGGTCTGGAGGACCAACTGATGCGTACCGTACGCATACTGACCGCCGCCGCCCTCGCCGTCGGCGGTGTGCTCGGCCTGGCCGGCGCGGCCGCGGCGGACACCCCGTCGGCGAGCGCGAGCCCGAGCTCCGGCGGCAAGGCCTCCGGGCCGACCGAGGCGGGCACGGCGTTCCGTACCGCCACGGCGATCCGACCGGGCCAGCGGGCCACGGCCGACGCGTCCACCGGTGACTACCTCTACTGGGTGGTCCCGCTGGACTCGGGGCAGCGGGCCACGGTCAAGGCCACGGTGAAACTGCCCCCGGCGGCGAACCGGCACGGCGCCTCGACCTGGCAGCTCGACGTCTACGACGGGCTGCGCCGCCGCCAGGCGTGCACGTACGGCACGCAGCAGGCCGCGGCGGCCAAGGAGGCCGCCTCGGTCGAGCTGTCGTGCACCCTGCGCACCGTCCGCCCCGGCGCGGAGCCCTGGGCCAACGACCCGCTGCCCGGCAGCTACTACGTCCGCCTGACGGTCGTCGGCGTGGCGCAGGAGGACCTCGGTCTTCCGGTACGGGCCGAGGTCGAGGCCGTCACCCGGGACACGGGAGGCGCCTACGCGGTGGACGGCGCCCTGGCGGCGCCGCTCGTACCCGGCATCGGCAAGACCGCCCAGGCGGCCTCGGGGAGTTCGGCCAAGCCGCAGCCCGCGGCCGTCGGCGAGCCGGCCGACGGCTGGTCCGGCGGCCGCTGGTCCGACCGCTGGGTCTGGACCGCGGCGGGCGGACTGCTCGGCGCCCTCGCCGGCATCTTCGGGTACTCCCTCACCCGCGGCAGGGGCCGCCCCTCCCGGGTCCCGCCCCACGCCTGACCGCCCCGGGGGGGGGGGGGGGGGGGGGGGGGGGGGGGGGGGTGGGGGGGGGTGGGGGGGGGGGGGGGGGTCGTGCGCCTCCCGCGGGCATCTGACGCCGTTTATCCG